>JAKAFQ010000540.1 GCA_021817875.1 Pseudomonadota bacterium | reverse complement strand
CGCGCACCAGCACCTGCCAACGTGTGGCGCCGAAAGAGTAGGCAGCGTGAATTTGTTCGATTGCGGCGGAACGGACCCCGGAACGCGCGCCAAGGGCCACGGGTGCGAACACGGAGAGGAAGATCAGCAAGACCTTCGAGGTTTCGCCAATACCGAACCAGATGATCATCAGCGGAAGATATGCGAGCGGCGGAATTGGGCGGTAGAATTCGATCGGCGGGTCGAAAATGCCGCGCGCGATCGGGCTGATCCCCATGGCCAATCCTAGCGGTATACCCACCAGACAGGCGAGCAGGAACGCGCCGAAGACGCGCGCGGTTGAGATGCCAACGTGCACCCAGAGCGGCTCGCCCGTGTAGCCGTTCTGCAGAATTGAAACGAAACTGCCGACGATGGCCTGCGGGGAGGGAACGAACAACGGCTTGACCCAGCCCATCGCCGTAACGAGCCACCAGACGAAGACGAGCACACAGATCGTCGCGATACTGAGCAACCGCGTATCCCCGGCACCGGGTACGCCGTAGATCTCTCCGGGCTTCGTCGCACGTGCGCGAGCGAGTCTGGCGATCAGTCCGCGGCGTCGCACTGCTGGCGAGGCCGTGCCAGCAACCGGGTGTCCGCTCATGCCGCATCCTCCTCGTCCGCGAAGATGATCTGGAGCACCTGTTCGCGCAGGGCGATGAAATCGGCCGAGGCCTTGACCGCGCGCGCCGTCTGGCCCGCCAGGAACATGCGTGAAAACGAGAGGTCGAACGTATGGGTGATCCGGCCCGGCCTCGGGGACATCACGATCAGCCTCGTGCCCATGAACAGGGCCTCCTCGACGCTGTGGGTGATCAGAAGAACGGACTTCCCGCTGCGATCCCACACCCGCAGGATCAGTTCCTGCGCACGCTCGCGTGTCAGCGCATCAAGCGCACCGAGCGGTTCATCCAACAGAAGCAGCTTCGGGTCACAGGTCAGGGCTCGTGCGATGCCCACGCGCTGCTGCATGCCGCCGGAGAGCGTATAGACAGGGGCATCCTCGAACCCGCTCAGGCCGAGGAGTTCGATGAAGCGATGGCTGATGCTGTATCGCTCCGTCCTGGGACGGCCCTGCAGGCTGAGGCCGAAGGCCACGTTGTCGCGCACGGTCAGCCAGGGCAGGAGCGCATGCTTCTGGAATACGACTGAGCGATCCGCTCCCGGCCCCTGCACGGGCTGGCCGTCAAGAAGGACGCTCCCGCTGCTAGGCGAGATGAACCCCGCGACCAGGTTGAGCAGCGTCGACTTGCCGCACCCCGATGCACCCAGGACTACGACGAACTCGCCTGTCTCAACGGTGAGGTTGACGCTGTGCAGGGCCTCGGTCGGCGGCCGGCCACGCAGGCCAGGGTAGACGACCGAGGCATCGATGATCTGAAGGCTCATCCCGGCGTTTTCCTTGAGATCATCTCTCCCTCCAAATGGCGTTTTCGCCACGTGGCGACGCCGAGCGCAAATCCACCGCCCGACCATCCGTCAGGATCGTCGTCGCATCCGAAGTCGCCGTCGCAGGCAACGCCTTTCAGAAAGCTTCCGGCCACCGCGCCAGGTGAGCGCACCGGATGCGGCGCGGTGGCCGGCGGCCCACCTCAGGTCAAGGCGTCCTTGATATACTGCGTCGTCACGAACTTGTCGTAGCTCGGGAGCACAGTGTCGAGGCGGTTGAGGCTCTTCAGGAACTCGGCGGTCTGCTTGATTGTCTTCGCCATCTGACCACCCATCCACTGCGGCTGCAACTGCTCCTTGAGCGGAACGAACTCGTACCCCTTGATGACCTCCGGCACCTGAGCGGGCGAGGCGCCGGTATTCGCCGCAATCGCCTTGACGGGGGCGCTGTCCGCCGTCCAGGCCGCCGGGTCCTTGAGATAGGACTCGTTGGCCGCATTGAGCGAGCGCATGAAGCCGATCAGGCCCTTGGTGTTTTCTTGAGCGAATTTCCGGTTCACCACCCACGCATTGAAGGTGGGATAACCCCACTTCGCCACCGTGTCCGCGCCCACCAGACGGCGGCCGGTCTTCAGGATTTCGCTTTGAGCCGGTGGCCAGATAAACGCCGCGTCGATCGCCTTCTGGGACCAGGCGGCGACAATCTGGTTGGGCGACATGTTAAGGATGTGCACGTCCTGGCTTGGGATGTGCGCATGCTGGAGCGCCCCCATAAGCGAGAAATGCGACGTCGAGCCGATCGGCGTCGCCACCCGCTTTCCTTTGAGATCGGCGAGCGTCTTGATCCCGGCACCATCGCGTACGATGAGCGATTCGGAGGTACCGATCACGTAGTCGATCATGAACATCACAACATCGACGCCCTGCGTCGCCGCAATCGCGAGCGGCGCGGAACCGAGTTCGCCGATTTTCACGTCGCCCGAGGCCATCGCGGCGATAACGTCGGTGCCGGAGCCGAACTTCCGCCACTGCAGATCCCAGCCGCTGCCTTTGGAGAGCAGATGGTCGTGCGCGGCCATCTGCGTCGGCGTTGGATCGCCGAACGTGGCGATAATGATCGGCGATGCCGCTCGCGCCGTCGCGGCGAGACCCGCCGAGGCCACCGCTCCGCCGACAAAGGCTCTTCTCGAAACCCTCATTTAGACATCCCTCCTTGTGTCATCGTTGCTGCTCCGCACCCCATGGCACGGTTCGCTTGGTCACCGCGCCATCGGCACGGCCTCGAGTTCGTTGGCACAATGCGCAATGATCCGCCCTATCTGCGTGCAATCGCCGATCGAGAAGGTCAGTGGAATGCGCATATCGAAGAGGCCCGCGAGAATTCGGTCGGTCGCGGGCAAGACCTGCGGATCGACAAACCGCCAACTGAGATGGGAGCTCGTGTAACCCCGGGGTTCGGGATCGCCAAACCATTTCAATTCCACACCGAGCTCGGCATTGGCGGCGAGAAAGCGCCGTGCCGCGGTCGGGGTGATTCCCGGTATCAGGAACTGAATCGAGCTTCCGACGAAGCGTTCGCTCGCGGGGCGCGCGGGGATCCGGATTGCCGGCATCCGCTCAAGCTCCGTCGCCACGGCCGCGTAGCGCGCGTTCCAGCGTTCGATGTTGCCGTCAAGCGTCGCGAGCTGCGGCCGCAGGATCGCCGCACGCAGATTGTCCATCCGCGCTGAAAGATTGGGGCTCTCCATCCGGGCGGCGCCAAACGCCGCCATGTCCGGCGCGGCGCCGTGCCGGTCGTAGAGCATGTAGGATCCGGAGGAAACGATCGCGCGGGCCATCAACCCCGCATCATCGGAGACAAGCAGGCCACCTTCGCCCGCATTGATGTGCTTATACGTCTGCGCACTGAAGCAAGCAGCAAGTCCGAACGAACCGCTCTTGCGCCCGTTCCACAGAGCCCCCATCGTGTGCGCGCAATCCTCGATCAGCGTCAGGCCACAGCGCTCGAGAACCTTGTCCAGCGCATCCATGTCCACGAGATGCCCGCGCATGTGCGAGAGCAGCAGAAGACGCGCGCCACTCTCCGCCGCCTTCCTCGCGAGATCATCGAGATCGATGACGAGATCGGC
>JAKAFQ010000539.1 GCA_021817875.1 Pseudomonadota bacterium | reverse complement strand
GGCGAGCCGGTCGGCGAGCGCCTCGCCCCGGGGGTCAGCCTGCACAGCCGCAAGATGGGCATGCACGAGTGGTCCTACGCCAATGACTATGCGCCGATCGAGCGCCGGTTGATGCCGCACGTCTCGCTCAAGGAGCGCTTCAAGAAGCTCAACATCGAAGTCGAGCTCGGCTTCACGGCCGAGCAGGCCGCCGAGGAGGCGCAGCGCTGCCTGAACTGCGACGTGCAGACCGTGTTTGCCGCCAAGCTGTGCATCGAATGCGACGCCTGCGTCGATATCTGTCCGGTCGACTGTCTGACCATTACGCACAACGGACCGGAGAGCGATCTGCGCACGCGGCTGAAGGCCCCGGCCGAAAACACCACGCAGGCGCTGTACGTGTCGGGCGGCCTGCCGCAGACCGGTCGCGTCATGGTCAAGGACGAGGACCTGTGCGTGCACTGCGGACTGTGCGCCGAGCGCTGCCCGACGGCCGCCTGGGACATGCAGAAATCCCACGTGCACTGGCCGCATGCCGCCGACGAGGCCCACGCCCTCGCGGCGCGCGAACCGAAGATCGCCTGACCCGACCAATCCCGTCTCGAGTCCCACGCCCCCCGAGAGCCATGGCTACACCCGCACCGAGCCGCATCAACGATTTCACGCTCAAGATCGCCACGGTCAACGGTACCGGTTCGGCGAGCGCCAACACGCTGCTGATGAAGACCATCTTCAGAAGCGGCGTGCCGGTGATGGGCAAGAACTTCTTCCCCTCGAACATCCAGGGCCTGCCGACCTGGTACGAGATCCGCGTGTCCCACGCCGGCCACCTGGCGCGCTCCGGCTCGGTCGAGCTGATGGTGGCGCTCAACCCGGAGACCTATGCCCGCGACGTGCGTGAGCTCGCGCCGGGCGGCTACCTGGTGTACGACTCCACCTGGCCCCGCCCGGTGCTCCTGTCCCGCTCGGACGTCACCGTGATCGGCGTGCCGCTCGCCCGGATGTGCAACGAGCACTTCACCGGGGTGCGCACCCGCATCCTGATGAAGAACATCTGCTACGCCGGGGCGCTCGCGGCGCTGCTGAATCTGGACCTGGCGCGCATGCGCGAGCTGCTGAGCGAGACTTACGCGAAGAAGCCACAGCTCGTCGAGAGCAACATGAAGGCGCTGCAGCTGGGCTTCGATTACGTTCGTGAGCACTACAGCTGCCCGCTGCCGCTCGCCGTCGAGCCGATGGACCGCACCGCCGGACACATCATGATCGACGGCAACACGGCGGCCGCCCTCGGCTGCGTGTTCGCCGGGGCCACAGTGGCGGCCTGGTATCCGATCACCCCGTCGACCTCGCTGATGGACGCCTTCAAGGGCTTCTGCGAGCGGCTGCGGATCGATCCGCAAAGCGGCCGCAAGCGTTTCGCCTTCATCCAGGCGGAAGACGAGCTCTCGGCCATCGGCATGGTGCTCGGGGCGACCTGGAACGGCGCGCGGGCCTTCACGGCCACCTCCGGTCCCGGCATCTCGCTGATGAACGAGTTCCTCGGCCTGGCCTACTACGCCGAGGTTCCGGCGGTGCTGTTCGACGTGCAGCGCGTGGGACCGTCCACGGGCATGCCGACGCGCACCCAGCAGGGGGATCTGCTCGCCTGCGCCTATGCCTCGCACGGCGATACCCGGCACGTGTGTCTCTACCCGGCCAATCCCGCCGAGTGCTTCGAGCTGGCCGTCGAGGCCTTCGACCTGGCCGAGCGGCTGCAGACCCCGGTCCTGGTGCTCTCGGACCTGGACATCGGTATGAACGACTGGATGTGTCCGGAGTTCCGCTGGGACGATGCCTACCGCCCCGATCGGGGCAAGGTGCTGAGCCCGCAGCAGGTCGAGGCATTGACCAAGTTCCACCGTTACCTCGATCCGGACGGCGACGGTATTCCGTGGCGCACGCTGCCCGGAGTGAATCCCAAGGGCGCGTATTTCACGCGCGGCTCGGGGCACACGCAGTTCGGTGCGTATACCGAGGACTCGCACGACTATCAGGTCGTGCTCGACCGGCTGATGCACAAGTGGCAGACCGCCAAGGCGCGCGTGCCGCGCGCGCAGATCGAGGGGCCGGGCTGCGAGGTGGGGATCGTGTCCATCGGCAGCGGTGACAGTGCGGTGCGCGAGGCGCTCGCGCTGCTCGCGACCGAGGGGGTCGCGGTGGATTACATGCGCGTGCGCGCTTTTCCGTTCGGCGAGGAGGTGGAGCGGTTTTTGGCCGAGCACGCCGTGGTGTTCGTCGTCGAGCAGAATCGCGATGCGCAGCTGCGCTCGCTGCTGACGCTGGAAACGGCGGTGGAGAAGGCCAAACTGCGCTCGCTGCTGCATTACAGCGGCTTGCCGGTGAGCTCGAGCTTCATCGTCGAGGGCGTGCTCGCCGAGCTGCGCGGGCGGTCCGGCGTCACCCAATCGAGCGCGATGGGCGCCTGAGGATCTGACATGAGTTTCATCGCCAAACCCAAGGTTACCCATCCCTCGTTGCCGCAGAACGCGCTCGGACTGACACGTCGCTCGTACGAGGGCGCGCTCTCGACGCTGTGCGCCGGATGTGGCCACGACTCGATCACCGCTGCGATCGTGGAGGCGTGCTGGCGTCTGTCGATCGAGCCGCAGAACCTGGTCAAGCTCTCCGGCATCGGCTGCTCCTCCAAGACCACCGCTTATTTCGTCAGCGGTGCGCACGGCTTCAACGCCGTGCACGGCCGCATGCCGTCGATCGCCACAGGCGCCAATGCCGCCAACCGTCGCCTCAGCTACATCGGCATCTCGGGGGACGGCGATACGCTGTCGATCGGGCTGGGGCAGTTCTGCCATGTGATCCGCCGCAATCTCGACATGCTCTACATCATCGAGAACAACGGCGTCTATGGCCTGACCAAGGGGCAGTTCTCGGCCTCCGCGGACATCGGCACCCGCGCCAAGAAGGGTGAGACGAACCAGCAGCCGCCGATCGACCCGGTGTTGCTGGCCCTCGACCTCGGCGCCACGTTCGTCGCACGCAGTTTCTCCGGCGACAAGCACCAGCTGGTCCCGCTGATCGAGGCCGGCCTGAAGCACCGCGGCTTTGCGCTCATCGACGTGCTCTCCCCGTGCGTGACGTTCAACGACCACGAGGGCTCCACCAAGAGCTACGCCTACACGCGCGAGCACGATGAGCCGGCGGTGCAGGCCGATTACGTGCCCCGCGAGGCGCCGATCGTGGTCGATTACGCGGCCGGGGAGGCGCGCGAGGTCACGATGCACGACGGCAGCCGCATTGTGCTGCGCAAAACCGGCACCGATTACGACCCCACCGACCGGGCGGCTGCCACCGCGGCGGTGCAGAGCCGGATGAACTCCGGGGAATACCTCACCGGGTTGATTTACCTCGATCCGAGCGAGCCCCGCGGAGAATTCCACCAGGTGAATGCAACGCCCGAGGAGCCCCTGAACGCCCTGCCGTACGAGCAGCTCTCGCCGGGGGCGGGCGGGCTGCACAAGATCCTGGCCCGCTACCGCTGAGCGGGCCGGCGCTTGTGCCGGGCCTG
>JAKAFQ010000538.1 GCA_021817875.1 Pseudomonadota bacterium | reverse complement strand
CCGGGCGGCTCGGGCGCGCAGGCCATCCATGCGCGCCGGGATCGGTCCCGCCGAGGGGCCGGCCCGGCCGGTCTCAGCGGCGCCGTCGGCGGCCGCGCCGATATGCGGGCCGGAAGCGCCCGCCCACAACGCCATACGGGCATGAGTGAGCACAGCACAGCCAGCACAGGGGCCGGCAATGAGTGGTAAGCCGCAGCGCGCGCGTGTCAGCATCGTCGGTGCGGGCTTCGGAGCGCTCAGGACCCTGCGCGAGCTGCGCAGGCTCGGGGTCGATGCCGAGATCACCGTGGTCGCGCCCCGCTCCGAGCTGCATTATCTTCCCGGCAGCATCTGGATTCCGAGCGGGCTGCGCCGCCGTGAGGATCTGGTCGTGCCGCTGGAGGCGTTCTTCCGCAGAATGGGGGTGCGGCACGTCGCGGCGGAGGCCAGCGGGCTTGCCGCGGCCGGCCGGCGGCTGTCCACCAGCGCCGGAGACATCGACAACGATGCCCTGGTGATCGCCTGCGGCGCGCGCTTCCTGCGCAAGCTGCCGGGAATCGAGCACGCGATCATTCCGTGCGAGGGTATCGCGGCCGCCGAGCGCATCCGGGAGCGCCTGCGCTCGATGACGGCCGGCACCATCGCGGTGGGCTTTGCGGGCAACCCGAATGAGCCGGCGGCACTGCGCGGCGGGCCGATGTTCGAATTTCTCTTCGGCATCGATCAGCAACTGCGCAACGAACGGCGGCGCGAACGGTTCAAGCTGGTCTTTTTCAGTCCGGCCCGCCAACCCGGCGCCCGCCTGGGCCAGCGGGCGGTCTCGGGGCTGCTGCAGCGGATGCAGCACCAGGGAATCGTCACCCACCTCGGCCACAAGCTGGTCCGCTTCGAGCGCGACACGGTCGTGACCGAGGGCGGCGACCTGCCGGCCGACCTGATCCTGTTCATGCCGGGGCTCACCGGCCCGGCCTGGTTGGATCAGACATCCCTGCCGCGTTCCCCCGGCGGCATGATCCAGGCGGACGGGCACTGCCGCGTCCCCGGCTTCGATCGGCTCTATGTGGTCGGCGATGCGGGCAGTTTCCCCGGACCGGACTGGATGCCGAAGCAGGCGCACATGGCGGACCTGCAGGCGATCGCCGCGGCGCGCAATCTCGCCGAGGAACTCGCGGGGCGTGCGGCCCAACAGGGCTTCAGGGTCGAGATGAGCTGCATCCTCGATGATCTCGCCTGCGGCACGCTCGTCTACCGCAACGAGCGGCGCAACATCGTGCTGCCGCGCAACCGGGCCTTGCATTGGCTCAAGCGTCTGTACGAGTGGCACTATCTGCGCGGCTATCGCTGAAGAACCGCAGCGACCGGATCGTCCACGCGGCACACCACACGCAGCACGACATCACCGGCCGCAGGCGTCCCCGGAGTCACGATCGGCGCCCGGCCCGCGGGGCCCAGCGGTAACGCGATGCGACCCGGCTTCGAGGCGATGCTCGTCAACCGCACGTTCGGCGATCCGGCCGTGCTCATCGACCTGAAGTTCGAGCGTCGCGCGCTGCTGTTCGACATCGGCGATGTCTCGAGTCTGCCCACCCGCCGGCTGCTGCGGGTGAGCGATATCTTCGTCTCCCACACCCACATGGATCACTTTGCCGGGTTCGACCACCTGTTGCGGGTCTGCCTGGGACGCGATACCGGGGTGCGCCTGTATGGACCCGGGGGGTTCATCGCGCAGGTCGGCCACAAGCTGGCCGCCTATACGTGGAATCTCGTGCAGAACTACCCGAGCGATTTCGTGATCATCGCGCACGAGCTCGGCGCCGATGGGCGCGTGCGGCGCGCCCGCTTCCGCAGCCGGATGCGTTTCGAGCCTGAAGCCCTGCCGGACGCGGCCGCTGCGCAGGGCGCGTTTCTCGAGTCCGCCTCGTTCCGGGTGCGCACGCTGCCGCTCGATCACCATGGGATCGCCTCGCTCGCCTTCGCCTTCGAGGAAGGCACGCACCTCAACGTGTGGAAGAACCGGCTCGAAGAGTTGGGATTGCCGACGGGCCCATGGCTCACGCAGCTGAAGGAACAGGTGCGCGCCGGCGCCCCCGATCACACTCCGATCAGGGTGCACTGGCGCACGCGCGACGGCCCTCGCGAGCGGCTGCTGCCGCTCGGACAGCTGCGCTCGAGCATCCTGGAATGCGTCCCCGGCCAGAAAGTGTGTTATGTCACGGATGCCGCGGACAGCCCGTGCAACCGCGAGGCGCTCGCCGCGTTTCTCCATGGCGCCGATCTGCTGTTCATCGAGGCGGCGTTCCTCGAGGCAGACCGGGCGCACGCGCTGCGCAAGGCGCATCTGACTGCGCGCGCGGCCGGGGAAATCGCCCGGGCGGCCGCCGTCAGAACCGCCGTGCCGTTTCATTTCTCGTCGCGTTACCTCGGGCGGGAAGAGGCGCTGCGGCGGGAGTTCGCCGCGGCGTGGCGCGGCAGCGAGGTCGCGCCCGGCTGAGCCCGCCGACTGGCCTTGCGGCGGGGACCCCTCAGCGGTCCGCGAGACCACCGCCGCGCCGCTCGCGCATCACGGCGAGATCTCCTCGAGCAGTCGCGAGCGGGTCGAGATCCCGAACTGGGCGGTGAGCGCCGCGGCCAGCAGGAAGCCGCTGATGAGCATGAACGACCAGAACACCCCGAGGCGCGGGATCAGGGGCGCGATCACCACCATGCCGATGCCGCCGCCGATATGGCCGATGCTGTCGACGAGCGCGAAGCCGGTGGTGCGGGCGCGGGTCGGGTAATGCTCGATCGACCAGGCGTAGGCGATCGGAATCCAGACATTGAAACCGAAGAAGACGACGATGGAGCCGATGATGGCCGGCAGAATGTCCCGGCCGCCGGAAGCGAGCAGCACGCCGCCGGCCACCGTGATCAGCGCGGCAAACATCGGCCAATGCTTGCGCTCGGCCCGTTCGCCGTGAGCGGCGGTGAACAGCGCGCAGAGCAGAAATCCCAGGGTGCCGAGCGCCGTGATCAGTCCGGCTTCGGACGGCGGGAATTTCAGCGTCGTCAGCAGCGTGGTGAATCCCGCAGCGAAAGAATAGACCGTGATGTAGGCCAGCAGCCACATCGCAGACAGCAGTATCGTGCGGTTGCGGTACAGCGGGTCGCGGAAAATGGCGGCCATCGGCAGCGCATCCTGCGCCGGAGCCAGTGGCGGGATCTGCTGCGGCACCGGCGGCAGCGGCCCGGCCGCGAGCGCCCGCGACTCCGCCTCCGAGACCACCCGTTCGGCCTCCTCGCACCGGCCGCGGGCGACGAGCCAGCGTGGCGATTCGGGGAGCTTCAGGCGCAGCAGGATGCCGATCACCGCCAGTCCCCCGCCGATCAGATACATGACGCGCCAGCCGTAATCGAAGCGGCCGTTCGCAATGGCGAAAGGCAAGCCGAACGGCCACGGCGCCGCGGCGGTCGTCAGCCACAGGCCGATCCAGATGCCGAGCATCGAGCCGAGCGCGGAGAATATGAACACCGTGGCGGTATAGCGGGCGCGCGCCTCCCGCGGCGCCATTTCCCCGATATAGGTGTTGAC
>JAKAFQ010000537.1 GCA_021817875.1 Pseudomonadota bacterium | reverse complement strand
CGAGACCACCGACACGCTGGCTGCGACCGGTGGCAACGACACGATAGCGGTGGGCGACGGGGACAACGTGATCCTCGGAGGCATGGGAGCGGACAGCATCACGACGGGCAACGGCGTGGACACGATCCTTGGGGACAACGGCTTTGTGCAGATGGATGTAACCGGTCAGGTGTTCCGGCGGATCGCAAGCACGGTGGTGGATCAGGGCGGCGACGATACCATTTCGGCCGGGAATGGCGACAAGAGCGTGCTGGGCGGCTACGGCAACGACACCATCACAGTGGGTACCGGTATCCACACCCTGCTGGGCGACAACGGGAACATCGATTTCAGCTCTGCCGGGGTGCGGGCGATGGTGACGAGCAGCGCGCACTTGATCGGCGGCGACGACCGGATCATTGCCGCGGGCGGCGACAGCATCGTGATTGCCGGACTCGGCGACGACAATGTCGCGACCGGCGGCGGAAACGACGTCTTGATCGGCGACAACGGCTTTGTCATGCTGGACGGTCAGGGCCGGGTTGCGCGCGCTGAGACCAGCTGGCCGGCGATCGGGGGGCGCGATGCCTTGTCCGCGGACGGGGGCAACGACGTGTTGCTCGGCGGTTTCGGCGCGGACACGCTGCTCGGCGGGGACGGCAACGACATGCTGCTGGGCGACGGCGGGCGGGTGACTTACGCCGCCGGCGTGATCAGCGTGGTGGAAAGCATCGATCCCTTCATCGGCAGTCCGGATTACCTGGATGGCGGTGCGGGGCAGAATGTCATTATCGGCGGCGATGGCGAAGACATGACCATCGGCAACCTCAGCAACGATATTCTTGCCGGGGACTATGCCGCCGTGACCTTCGATGGTGCTGATCACGTGAGGTCCGTGATTCGATATGGCACCGGGACCGATCTGATTGCGTCGATTCAGGACAGCCTGTTCACGGTGGGCGGCGCCAATGGTCCTGGCCCGATTTTCGGCAGCCTGTACAACCCGAGATTCAACGCGCTCGGCGGCAGTTCGCTCGCCGGAGGTCGCCTTGGCGAGATTCTGAGTTTCTCCAGCATTTCCGGGGTCGACTATACCCATGGCGATGAGCACGTCGAGGGGGGCGGCCAGACGGGCAATCCGAATTCGACGGCGTCCGACGCGAACAATTTCCTCAACGAATTGCCTGCTACCGCTGCTGGAGAGGAAGGAGCGAACGCGCCGGACAAAAAGGACGGACAGTCGCCTTCCGCCGAGCCGGGCGAACAGGATGGGCAAGAGCAGCAGACAGCTCCCGAGGGGCAGGAGGGTGAGTCTGCTCCGGCCAATCACGACGGGCAGTCTCCGTCCGGCAAGCAGGGCGGGGCGGAGGTGCAGAAAGTGCAGCCTCCCGCTGACGGGAAGAAGGGCGCACCCGCTCCGGCCAAGCCTGGCGATGCGTCGCCCCCGGGCGAGAAGGGCGCAGCGGCGCAACCGGGGGGGCAGGCCCCCGGGACTGGCGGTTCGTCTGCGCCGCCGACCGATAAGGGCGCGCAAGTCGGTAAGCCAGCGCCCAAGCCCGCGGCGGGCGCCGAGGGCCCGGCGCAGGACCTGCAGCAGGTCGCTGCGAACGCTCTGGGTGTTTCGGCGCGCGACCAAGGCGGTCGCCTGGAATTGGCGGTGGCCGGGTTGCTCGGCGTGCAGGCCTTGCATAGCGGGCAGCAGGCCGGAGCATCGTATCGGCCAAACATGCCTGCAGTTTCCGACAGCGAGGGCAGAAGCAGCGCGGCTTGGGTGCGCTCCGACGCCGGCCGCGGAAATGCCGGCGCGAAGCTGTTGCTGGACCGGCGCGCGCGCCGGCGTGACGCGGCGAGTCCGCGAATTGCCTCCGGAGCGATCGAGAAAACGGCGCATAACTGGCTTGATGGCGCCCTGGGCATGCACACCAGCGTCGAGACCTGCAGCTATGAGGCCGGGACCAAGCCGGGCTTGAGCATCGATTGGGGCGAGAGCCTGAAGCCCGGAATTGCCGCAGATGCGAAAGTAATCATCAAGCCGCAGAAAGCAGCCCGCTAGGCGGTTTCAGGTAAACTTGCGCGTGCTTCGGCGCGGAGGACGAAAACGTCCAGGCACAAGCCGGGCCACGCGCGCTCCGGCCATGGTTCCGCGATTTTCGTGGCGAGTACCGAGTGGCCATTTCAGGACCGGCGAAATGGCCTCTGATTTTGGGAGAGTCTGCGAGGATGCGCCCGGAAGGAATCCCCCCCGGGGGAGCCCCTCATTTTGAAATAGTCGCTAAGGAGTTTGTATGGTCAAGAACAATATTGTCGCCGAGGTTTCGACAGCGGATACCACGAGGAAGGTGGATGACACCCAGAAAGTCGTTTGGGACGATTCGCGCATGAATACGTCCTATTCGAATGTGTGCAACGTGCTCGGCTCGCGCGAGGAAATAACTCTTCTTTTCGGCGCCAACCAGGCTTGGCATTCCGGACAGAAGGAGGTCAAAGTGCTGTTGTCGGACCGGGTTGTTCTCAATCCCTACGCGGCGAAGCGGCTGCGGGTGCTGCTGGAACGGGTCCTGAAGGAATACGAGACCCGCTATGGCGAACTCAAGCTCGAAGGATGATCGAAGCGGACGGCCAGGGTCGGTCTGGCATCATCGTTTCGAAGCTTGAAACCTGTTGAGGCAAAGTGTGCCCATAGCCGTAGTCGCTGAGCCCTCGTCCGGTCTGAAAGCGGAAGACGCGGGCGCGCTCTGGCGCCTGCATTCCGAGGCGGCGACCACAGACGCGTTCCTGCATACCTGGCTGGCGCTGCAATGTTCGATGATCGCCGGTGCCGTGCGCGGCGTGCTGATTCTGGGGGCGCCGGATGCCGGCCCCTACGTGCCGGTCAGTCTTTGGCCGACCGGCCAGGCGGCCAGCCCGCTGCTGGCCGAGGCGGCCGGACGCACTCTGGAAGCTCGCCACGGCCTGATCGTTCAAGGGCTGCCGTACGCTGCAGTCACCTGCCCGGTGCTGGTCGACGGCCAGCTGCACGGCCTGGTCGCAGTGGAGACCTCGCTGCAACAGGAAGCCGCGCTGCAGGAGCTGGTCCGGCAGCTGCAGTGGGGGCTGTACGGCATCGAATCGTCCCTTCGCAGCCAGCAATCCCTGCAGGAGCAGACGACGCGCGAGCGCCTCATCGCCACCCTGGACCTGGTGGCTTCGGTGCTGGCGGAGGAGGGATTCGAGGCCGCTGCACAGACCCTCGCGACTGATCTGGCGATACGCCTCGATTGCGACCGGGTGAGCATCGGTTTCGTGCGCGATCAGCACGCCAGGGTAGTGGCGGTATCGCACAGCGCCGATTTCGGCGAGCGCATGAACCTGACGCGCGCCATCGGCACTGCAATGGACGAGGCACTCGACCAGAAATCGATCATCGTGCTGCCGCAACGCCAGGGTGAAGTGCTGGTGACGCGCGATCACGCCGCGCTTGCCCGCCTGTACGGGAGCGACAGCGTCCTGACGGTCCCGTTTTCGGTGGGCGAAGCCAGCCGCGGGGCTTTCACTTTCGAACGGCCGGCCGGCCGGCCGTTCGATGCCGA
>JAKAFQ010000536.1 GCA_021817875.1 Pseudomonadota bacterium | reverse complement strand
TCAGGACCCTTTTGACGACCGAATCGGTGCGAATCTCCAGGCGGCCGGTCTGTTTGCCGGCGAGGATCGTGATCGGCACATGGTCCTGGAAGGCACGCGAGGCGAGGTAGCGCCAGGGCGTGATTTTGCGCTCCGGCCAGCGGGACTGCACTTTCTCGCGGAAGGCGCGCTCCCAGCGGGTGAGCCCCGCCTGCGCGATGAATCGCCCGTTCGGCACATTCGCGATGTCGCTCGCCTCCCCGACGATTCCCAGAAATTCCTCGACGCGGTCGTAGTACGGCTCGAGATCCGCGTAGCTCACCGGCCAGTCCTCTCCGACCCCATCGCGGCTCGCGGCCTTGAAATCGTAATCCGACATGCGCGGCAGCACCCGGCCGAAGCTGAGGAAGCGGCCGCCCAGCTGCCGGCCTCGCACCCACAGATACGACGAGCCGGGCTCGCAACTGTAGGGATTCTGCCGATCGTTGACGAACAGGAAGCGGATGTCCTCGTTGAAGAACATGGTCTGCGCCTGCACGTGCTGGCCGCTCATCGCGGCCCGCAACCGCGGCAGGGACGCCCATCGGCTCGGCTTTTTCGGCGCATCGAGATGCGCATACGCCTCGTTGCCGTAAGCCGGTCCGGCCTCGAGCAGCAGCACGCGCAGACCCCGCTCCGTCAGCTCCTTCGCCGCCCAGCCACCGGTCGCCCCCGAGCCGACCACGATCGCATCGAACTGGTTCTTCGACATCATTTACCCCTGCACCGTAATCGGTTCATGAATCGGCTGACACGCCCGTCCCGCAGGCCCGAGCCCGCCACGAAGCGCCCCGCGCCGCAGCCCGCCCCACCCGCGTGAGAGACTCGAACAGGCACGCCGAACGGGCCGCAAGCGGCCCCGGCATAGCCGGTGACGGCCATGATAATCTCTGCAATCAACACCATTCAATATCTGTATTTTAATTTTTGGCCCGGAAATCAGGCGTATCATCCGCCGCCCGGCCCAGGGGCGGTGCCGGTCTCCACCGGAACCTGGGCGGCGCCCTGAAAATCGGCGCTTTCATCTTTTTTTTCAAATAATTGCAGGCTCCTCCGGCCTGCACCAGGCCGGCCGGATGCCGCGCTGCGCACCGGCTCACCGCAGGGCGCGCATCCGTTGACTCAGCACTTCATTCGTCTTATAAATAGAACTTCTGCTCTATTTCCAATAAGACACGGGGGCCGCCGGGACTCTTGCCCGCGACGCTCGGACGCCGAGGAGAAACCTGCGATGACCGCTCACAGCCCGAACCCGACCGATGATTCGCGCCACGATGCCAGCGCCGCCGCGCCGCAGCTCAGCGAGCTGCAGCGGCAGATCGCGGCCCTGACCCTCGAGGTGCAACGTACCTCGGCCCGCGGGGAAATCGAGAATGCCTTTGCCCGGTACCAGTACCTGCACTGCGCCTTTCGCGATGAAGAGATCATCACGAGCCTCTGGGTCAAGCCCGGCACCGCCGGGATCAGTGCCCAATATACGAATGCCGGGGTCTATACGACGTGGGAATCGGTCATGGAGTATCACCGTAACCGCCCCAACCCGGCGGGCAAGCTGCTGGTGCACTACCTCACCTCGCCCCTGATCGAGGTGGCCGCCGACGGCCAGACGGCCAAAGGCACCTGGATCGTCTCCGGGATCGAGTGCGGCATCAGCGATCCGGCAGTGGCCGCGCAAGCGCCGCAGTCGTTCTTCGAGGCCGGCACCGTCAATGGCAAGAAGGCCTGGACCCACTGGATCATGTGCCGCTACGCCATCGACTTTCTCAAGCAGGACGGCCAGTGGCGCATCTGGCACTTCCGCTGCGTCGAGATCTGCCGCGCGCCGTTCGGAAAGAACTGGATCGAGTTCGCCGCGCAGATGCAGGCGAATGCGGCCACGCACCGCTTCCACAATCAGCTGGCGTTCTTCGGCGAGGACGGCAAGCCGGTCTTCATGCCCCCGGTCGATGCCCCGCCGAAATCGACCGCCTACTCCTATCAGACGGATCGCTCGAGCGAGATCGAACCGCCGCTGCCCGAGCCGTTCGGCACATTCTCCGAGACGTTCGAGTACTGACCGGCCGGCATGGGCGCTGCGCGCCGCCGCGGCACCCGAGGCGAATCACGGTAGCGGCAGCGTTGAGCCCAGCCAATCCCTCCCAGGCACGTAGGCGTCGTTCACCTGGGAGGGATTCCGGTTGAGCAGCGTCCGGCCATACATCGGGTGGCGCATGCTGCGCACCTCGTGCTCCAGGATGAACAGGGGCTCGCGGGTCTGCGGATCGAGGATATCGCGGAACCGGTATTGATGCTGATCCGACTCTTCGCTGATCAAGCCTCGCTCGAGGAGCTTGCGGTAAGGGCCGGAGAAGTTTGCCAGCGTGATCTGGATGTGATGGCCATCGTAATGATCCGTAACGTTCCGAGTCCCCCTGAACACCAGGCGGGCGCTCGTCCCGAGGCCCACCCATGCGAAGGGGCCGTCCCGGTCGCGCCCGAGGCCGGACCGGGCGCCGAGGATGTGCCGGTAGAACCGCACGATTCCGCGCAGGTCGACGCCGGCGGCGACATCGAAGTGCAGCCCGGTGATCCCGAGCCCCAGGTAACCGGGCCGCCCCGCCTGCGCCGCGCGGCAGCAAAAGCGGTTGCCCCAGGGACAACGCACCTCGATTCCGTCTTCCCTCTCGCGCATCCCGAACTGCGTCCCCGCGAGGAATCCGGCGAGCGCCTCGAGCCGCGTCCGCAGCCGACCGGTGTCCGGCACCACCAGCTCGATACAGCCGCGCAGCACCTGCGCGCGACCGAGCGGCAGATGCAGCTGCTCCTGACCGACATTGACCCACATGTTGTCACAGCCCGTCATCATGAACGGGTCGCGGGTCAGCCCCAGTCCGGTGATATAGAACGCCGTGGCCAGCTGATGATCCGGAACCGCGACATTCACGTGACCGAACTGAACGATGTTGCCGAGATCCTCCGCGGCCCGATCGAAGGCCCCAGGCATCGACGTCATGCGCTTCATCGAACGTTGACCTCTTGTGAAGACCCCACGCCGGCCGCGCGCGGGCCGGGCCGCCGGTCTGCGCGCAGCTCAGGAGTGTCTGTTCCCGCAGGCACACGCCTCACGCGCGGATTCCGCGCGCCGATGATAGATCACCGGCGCGGTTCGCCGGGCTCTCGGGCCGCTTCGGGGCGCATGGCCCGGCGCGCGCCCTCATCGCGGCCCACCATGGGCTGAGTCCCCGGGAAATCCGTGTACTTCATTCTGATTGCCGTCGTTCTCGACACCATGGGCGCGGGCCTGCTCATACCCGTGCTGCCGAAGCTGATCGCCAGCCTGACGGGCGGCAGCCTGACCCAGGCCGCGCTGTACGGCGGAGCGATCTCGGCGCTGTTCGCCGCCATCCAGTTTCTCGTCGCCCCGATGCTCGGAAATCTCAGTGACCGCTTTGGCCGCCGGCCGGTGCTGCTGCTGTCTCTCGCCGCCTTCGGCATCAACTACGTGATCATGGGGTTTGCGACCTCGATTGCCTGGTTGTTCATTTCCCAGGCATTC
>JAKAFQ010000535.1 GCA_021817875.1 Pseudomonadota bacterium | reverse complement strand
CGTTCCGGTAAAATCGCAGGCGTTGCGCACGCTGCGCTCCCAACCCCCCCCCTTTCGAGACCGCCCTTGGTGTAGGAATGACCGACGCCCGACGTGCCCCTCGCCGCGCCAACACCTCCGCGCCGGACCCCATCCGGGTGCGGGGCGCGCGCCAGAACAACCTCAAGAACCTCGACATCGACTTCCCGCTCAACGAGCTGATCGTGGTCACGGGAGTCTCGGGCTCCGGGAAGTCCTCGCTGGCCTTCGACACGCTGTACGCGGAGGGACAACGGCGTTATGTCGAGACGTTCTCCCCCTACGCGCGCCAGTTTCTCGACCGCATGGACAAACCACAGGTCGATGCGATCGCCGGCATCCCGCCGGCCATCGCCATCGACCAGACCAATCCGGTGCGCACTTCGCGCTCGACCGTGGGCACGATGACCGAGCTCAACGATCATCTGAAGCTGTTGTTCGCGCGGGCCGCGTCGCTGTACTGTCAGAACTGCGGTCGGCCGGTGCGGCGTGACACCGCTGCGAGCATCCACGCCGATCTCATCGAGCGCGCCGCGGCCGCGGCGGACCCACGACTGCTGCTCACCTTCCCGGTGACGGTGCCGCAGAGCTTTCAGGAGAGCGAAGTCCGCGCGCTGCTGGAAAAGCAGGGCTACACCCGCTTTCTCGCGCCGCCGCCCAGCGCGCCGACCCCGACGGCGCCCGCCGGCAAACGGGCGCGTCCGTCGCGGGCCAAGGCGGGGCCCGCGCCGACGGTGACCCTGCAGGTGGTGCAGGACCGCTTCCGCGCGGGTCGCACCGAGCGCAGCCGCATCCTGGAGTCGCTCGAGGCCGCGCTGCGTATTGGCCATGGCCGCGTCAATGTCCACGTCGTTGATGACAGTGACCCACCGCAGGCACAGGCCATCTGGCGCTACTCGAGCGGGCTGCACTGCGCCGACTGCGACCTCTCCTACCAGGAGCCCACCCCCAGCCTCTTTTCCTTCAATTCGCCGATCGGCGCCTGCGAGACCTGCCGCGGCTTCGGCCGCGTCATCGGCATCGACTACGGCCTGGTGGTGCCGGATGACGGCAAGTCGCTGCGCGGCGGCGCGATCCGGCCGTGGCAGACCCGCTCCTATGCCGAATGCCAGCAGGACCTGGAGAAGTTCGCCCGCAGGCGCGGCATGCCGCTCGATACTCCCTGGCGCGAGCTGTCCGCGGAGCAGCGCCGCTGGGTGATCGAGGGTGAAGGCGACTGGAGCAAGGGCGTCTGGTACGGCGTACGGCGCTTTTTCGCCTGGCTCGAGACGAAAGCCTACAAGATGCACGTGCGGGTGCTGCTGTCACGCTACCGGGCCTATACGCCTTGCGAGACCTGCGGCGGCGCGCGTCTGAAGACCCAGGGGCTGTTGTGGCGCCTCGGAACCCCGGAGCTCGCCGAGGCGGCCCTCGGCGCCGGCGCGCGCTTCCGTCCGCGCGGCACGCAATGGAGCGAGGAAACACTGCGGCGGCTGCCGGGTCTGTCGGTTCATGACCTGGTGCTGCTGCCGGTCGAACGGGCACGCGAATTCTTCGAGCATCTGACGCTGCCCCGCCCGCTCGACGAGGCGGCCGACCTGCTGCTCGGGCAGATCCGCGCACGCTTCGGCTATCTCGCCGACGTGGGACTGGGCTACCTCACCCTGGACCGGCAGTCGCGCACGCTCTCCGGCGGCGAGGTACAGCGTATCAATCTCACCACCGCGCTCGGCACCTCTCTCGTCAACACACTGTTCGTGCTCGACGAGCCCTCGATCGGATTGCACCCGCGCGACATGCAACGGGTCATCATGGTCATGAAGCGGCTGCGCGACGCCGGCAACTCGCTGCTCGTGGTCGAGCACGACCCACAGATCATGCTCGAAGCCGATCGCATTCTGGACCTCGGGCCCGGAGCGGGTGAGCACGGCGGGGAGATCGTCTTCTTCGGGACCCCGCGCGAGATCCGCGTCAGCGACCGCTCGCTCACCGGCCGGTACCTGAGCGGACAGGCCGACGTCACGGCAAGCGATCTCCGCCCGCAGATCAGTCCATCCTCCGGGGCGCGCCCCCGCCCGACCGGAATCGCGCCGGTCAGACGCGCCCTGACGGCCGCAGTCTCCGACGGCGGGGCGGCCCGCTCCGCCGAAGTGGTCGCCGAAGCCCGCTCGAACCGCTGGCTGGAACTGCGTGGCGTATCCCAACACAACCTCAAGGGGATCGACGTCCGCATCCCGTTGAAGCGTCTGGTGGGCGTCACGGGCGTTTCGGGCTCCGGCAAGTCCACCTTGATCGAGGCGGTGCTCTATCCAGCGCTGCTGAAGTATCTCGGCCGGCCGACCGAGACACCGGGCGCGTTTGCCGCCCTGGCGGGAGCGGAACTCATCGACGACGTGGTCATGGTCGACCAGAGCCCCATCGGCCGCACCACCCGGTCCAACCCCGCGAGCTACGTCGGCGCATTCGACGCCATCCGTGCGCTGTTCGCGGCCGAGCCGGCGGCGCTCGAGCGCAAGTACACCGCGGGCACTTTCAGCTTCAACTCAGGCAGCGGACGCTGTCCGACCTGCGCCGGCAACGGCTTCGAGCACGTCGAGATGCAGTTTCTCTCGGACGTTTACCTGCGCTGTCCCGACTGCAACGGTCGCCGATATCGCGACGAAGTGCTGGACATCCGCCGGGAAGGATCCAACGGGCGGCGCGCGAACATCGCCGAGGTGCTCGCCATGACGGTCACCGAGGCCATCGGGTTCTTCCGCGATTCGCGCGAGGTGTGCGCTCGCCTCGCACCGCTCACCGACGTCGGGCTGGAATATGTGACGCTCGGCCAGCCTGTCCCGACTCTCTCCGGCGGCGAGGCGCAGCGGCTGAAGCTCGCCGGCCATCTGGCGCAGGCGGGCTCGGTGCTCTCGAGCATCACCCACAAGGGCAAGCTTTTCCTGTTCGACGAACCCACCACGGGACTGCATTTCCAGGACGTGGCCCGACTGCTGCTGGCGTTTCGCAAGCTTCTCGCCGCCGGCCACTCGCTGCTGGTCATCGAGCACAACCTCGACGTGATCCGCGCCTGCGACTGGGTCATCGACCTCGGGCCCGAGGGCGGCGAGCGGGGTGGCGAGATCGTCTGCACCGGCACGCCGGCGCAGGTGCGTCGCCACCCGGCCTCACACACCGGCAGGGCGCTCCTCGAGTACGAACGGGCGCTGTCCGGCGGAAACGCTGCGGCACCGCCGGCCACGGTCGCTCAGGTGGCCGAGCCCCGGCCCCGCTATGCCGGCGGCACTCCCGAGGTGCGCGATGCGATCGTCGTGCATCACGCCCGGGAACACAATCTCAAGAACATCGACGTGCAGATCCCGAGAAACCGCTTCACCGTCGTCACCGGCGTGTCGGGCTCGGGCAAATCGACCCTCGCGTTCGACATCCTGTTCAATGAGGGCCAGCGGCGGTATCTCGAATCGCTGAACGCCTATGCACGCCAGTTCGTACAACCGGCCGCGCGGCCCGATGTGGATGCGATCTTCGGCATACCGCCGACAGTCGCGATCGAGTAGCGCA
>JAKAFQ010000534.1 GCA_021817875.1 Pseudomonadota bacterium | reverse complement strand
AAGGACACCCCCGGCCTGACTTTCGGTGCACGCGAGAACCTCATGGGGTTTCGCGGTGTGCCGAGCAGCGATTTGTATTTCGACGAATGCGCGGTGCCCGTCGAGAACGTCATCGTGCCGGCCGGTGGCTTCAAGAAGCTGATGGAGACGTTCGACCTGGAACGCTGCGGCAATGCCACCATGGCGCTCTCGCAGGCGAGCGGCGCGCTCGAGGACGTCATCGCCTATGTCCAGGAGCGCAGGCAGTTCGGCAAGCCCCTGGTCGACTTTCAGGCCGTGCAGCTGAAGCTCGCTGAGATGCAGATGAAAGTGGAGGCAGCCCGACTGCTGATCTGGCGCGCAGTCGCCAGCGCCAGCGACGGCCTGCCGAACGTGCTCGACTCCTCGGTCGCCAAGTGCTTCGCCAATGAGACGGCGCGGGAGGTTTGCGGCCATGCGGTGCAGCTGATGGGCGGCTACGGCTATTCGCGCGAATTCCCCATGGAGCGCCGCCTGCGTGACGCGTGGGGTTGGGGCATCGCCGGCGGTGCGATCGACATCCAGAAGGTCAATATTGCCTCGGCCATGATCGGGCGCCGCTTCGATCAACGCCGCTAGCAGCGCTCGGGCTGCGCGGTGACCGCCGGCGCCAGGGCGATCTCGACCCGGCCACCGATCACCCGCACGGCATGCCGCGCCAGCGGCTGGGTGGCCGGCGCACCGAGCACCCGGCCGTCGCGCACGTCGAACGAGGCGCCATGCAACGGGCAGATCAGCCGCACGCCGCGCAACCGTCCCTCGTGCATGCGCGCGTACGCATGCGTGCAGATGTTGTCGAGGGCGAACACGCCCTCTCGAGTGCGGCAGATCAGCACCTCGCGTCCGGCCACGGTCAGGCAGCGCATGGCGCCCTCCGGGAGCTCCTCGAGGGTGACAGCCGGGTGGAAAATCTCGTCGTTCACCATTCGCAGCCACTCGCGGCCCCTGGGGACCGAAGAGACTACTCTACCGCAGGCGCCTAAAAACCAACAGGCGTGACTGTTTCTTTTGGTGGCCGCCTGGGCTATGATGTCGCGTCATGTGAGGGGGAAGTCCATGACGAAAATCACGTTCATCGCGAGGATGACCGTCAAACCGGAGTGCGAGCAGGATTTCATCGCGCACTGCCGCAAGCTCGAGCAATACGTGCGCGCGCACGAGCCCGATACCCTGGCCTACGAATTCTACCGGCTGCGCGAGCCGAACCGCTTCGCGGTGCTCGAGTCTTTCCGGGACGAGCAGGCCGAGCACCACCACATGGGCTCGGCGATGCTCGCTCAGATCGCCCCGCAGATCGCCGCGTGCCTCGAGGGCACGTGGGTTCGAGAATTCTTCGATCCTCTGTAAGTCGCCGCGATGTCAACGCTCAAGAACTCTCCACGCAGCGAGTCGCTGCGATCGGTGCGGATTCAGGTCACCACGCTCGGCGACTTGCTGCTGACGGCCGCTGACCGCTATCCGGATTCCCCGGCGCTCATCCTGCCCGGCCAGCGGATGACCTACGGCGAACTCGCCGCGAATGCGCTGCGGCGCGCCCGCAGCCTGCAGGCGCTCGGCGTAAAGCCGCACGACCACGTGGGGCTGCTGCTGCCGACGTCCTTCGAGTTCGTCGAGATGCTCTTCGCCATCGCGCTGTGCGGCGCGGTCGCGGTGCCGATGAACGCGCGTTACCGGCACAATGAGCTCGCCTACGTCATCGAGAACGGCGATCTGGTCGCGGTGTTCACCACCGACCGGATCGCCGAGCAGGTGAATTTCGTCGAACGGCTGACGAATGCGCTACCGGAGCTGAAGGACGCCGGCGATCCGCGCCACCTGTCGCTCGCCGCAGCGCCGCATCTGCGCAATCTGGTGCTGCTCGGCGCCTCGAAGCCGCACGGCTTCCTTCCCGAGCACGAATTCGACGCCCTGGCCGGACAATGGAGCGAGGATCGCGTGCACGAATCGCGTCTGCAGGTGCGCCTGCGCGACGTGGCGATCATGCTCTACACCTCCGGCACCACCTCGAACCCCAAGGGGTGTCTGCTCTCGCACGAGGCCATGGTGCGCAACTCGATCGCGCTCGGACGCCATCGCTACGCGCTCACCCACGACGATGTGTTCTGGTCGCCCCTGCCGATGTTCCACATCGCGGCGATCCTGCCGCTGTGCGCCATCTTCGACGTCGGGGGCGTCTACGCCACCATGACGCATTTCGATGCCGGCAAGGCGCTGCACATGCTCGAGGATGAGCGTGTGACGGCGACTTACCCATGCTTCGTCACCATCATGTCGGACCTGATCCATCATCCCGACTTCCCGAAGACGGATCTCTCGCGCATCAAGCTGATGAATTCGAACTTCGCCGTCCAACCGCCGGCGATCGCTGAAGCGATGCTCAAAGCCATGCCGGACGCGCTGTACGTCGGCACGTTTGGCATGACGGAAACGGCCGGTACCGTGACCACCAGCCGCCTCGATGATCCGCTCACCGAGCGCATCGGCCGGCTGGGTCGGCCGTTACCCGGCCTGCAGGTGCGAATCGTCGATCCGGAGAGCGGCGCGGATGTGCCCGCCGGGACGCGCGGGGAGGTCCTGGTGCGCGGCTACAGCACCCTCGAGGGCTATTACAAGGATCCGCACAAGACCGCCCAAGCACTCGATGCGCAGGGCTGGTTTCACACCGGGGACATCGGCTCTCTTGATGCCGCCGGGACCATGATGTTCCACGGACGCGTCAAAGATATGCTCAAGGTCGGCGGCGAGAACGTCGCCGCGGCCGAGATCGAGAGCTGCCTGCAGCGCCACCCCGCGGTGAAGCTGGCCCAGGTGGTCGGCGTACCCGATGCCCGGCTGATGGAAGTGGCTGCCGCGTTCGTCGAATGCCATGAGAACGCCACCGTGGAGGCGCAGGAGCTGATCGACTTCTGTCGGCGTGAGATCGCGAGCTTCAAGGTGCCGCGCCACGTCCGCTTCGTCAGCGCCTGGCCCATGTCGACCAGTAAGATCCAGAAGTTCCGGCTGCGCGATGAGCTCCTGGCGGAGTTCGAGCGCGCCGCTCAGCAGGGGTAACGCCAGATGTCCACTACCTTCGTCGCCACGCTCGTCATCAAGCCAGGCATGGAACAGCGCTTCGAGGAGCTGCAGCGCGAGCTCTCACAGCTGACCCACCAGAGCGAGCCGGACACGCTGGTCTATGACGTGATCCGCCACCGGACCCAGGCCTCGACGTACATCGTCTACGGCCGCTTCAAGGACGAGGCAGCATTCCAGACCCACCAGAAGTCCTCATTCCACGATCGTCTCGTGCCGCCGATCCTCGCCTGCCTGGCGCAGGAGATGGACCTGCAGATGTTCGACTGGGTGGCCTGACGCCCCTGCGCTGGTCCCGATCCCCGACGCCCGCCAGTACCGCGGCGCGGCGGGAATGCTCCCAGGGCGACCGCCCCCGCTGCACTCAGTGCGCGGCGGCCTTGAACGCCAGCAGCACGTTCCCGGGCATGTGGAAATACAGGCCGTAGCCTGAGTTGATCACCACGTAGCCGTCACGCACCACGGCCCCGGGGC
>JAKAFQ010000533.1 GCA_021817875.1 Pseudomonadota bacterium | reverse complement strand
ATCCGCCAGCATCCGGTCCGCCGGGAGCGAGGGTGGGAGCGGGCAGATCCCGCAGCCGCCCGCGGCTATTCCCGGGGCAGCGCAGCGACGGCGCGCTGGGGCAACACACGGCAACTGTCCGGTGCACGGGGCAAGGAGCGCGGAGGTCAGGTTCCGGCGCTCCGACCGAGCAGTCGGTCAATAGCAGGGATTGTGATCCGGCGCCGGGACATCGATGCACGGGCGGCTGCGAGCCATCTCCGGGCTCTGGCGACAGCCGCTGCGGCTGCGAGGCTGGTGGCCCGCGGCGATCCCGCCTGAAGGGGGCCGCCTTGGCGTGGATGACGTACCCGGTGGGAGACCGTGCGAGGCCGGGATCAGGCCCGCTCGGCATGGAACGTGTAGAAGGATCCTGCCGCGAAGAACGTTCCGTCCTCGTGTGAGCGGAACAGGTAATCGACCCAGCGCTGCGCCTCGTCGGCAGAGAGTACGTTCAGCGTCGGGAACATGCGGGCAAAACCCCGAACGCTTCCGAGCCAGTAGTCGCCCCGGCCACACTCGGCAATGACGTCCACCCGATAGTCCCGCAGTCTGAACCGCGCGGCCTTCAGGTAACGGGGCATCTGCCGACACACGCCCGGGTGAGTGGCGATCGCGGCGGCGAGAATCTGATCGATGCGATGGGTCGTCAGGTAGTCCGGCTGCGCATAGGTGGTTCCGGCATGGTCGGCATCGAAGACGATCAGCCGTCCGCGGGGCTTGAGGACCCGTGCCGCTTCGGCGAGCACGCTCGCCGGGTCGGGAACATGGCTGAGCACCGTGTGCATCAGCACCGCATCGAACATCGCGCCTTGGTAGGGCAGCGCACCGGATGCGATGTGGTCCCAGCGGATGCGGCCGGCGGCATCGAGCCGACGGGCCTCCCGCAGCAGCCCGTTGCTGACGTCGGCTGCATGGACGCGTGATGAGGGGTGGATCATCGCGGCCACGTGACGGGCAACCACTCCGGTGCCGCAGCCGAGGTCGAGCACGGTCAGCGGGTGATCGGTCGGCAGCGTCGAGGCATACCTGCGGATCATGCCCGAGAAGCCGGCGTGCTGCCCGCGTTCCTCCAGGCGGGTGATCATGGCCTGCAGGGTGGCCTGGGTCTGTGCGTCGGGATCGAGATACGGATCGGTGGCTGACATGCCGGGACTCATGGCGAACGGGTGCACGGGCCATGCGCCGCAGGCGCACGGACCCGATGTGAGCCGAACCCGGGGACCCTGCAACCGCCGAGCGCATCGAGACGCTCCGGCGCGGGTCGTCCGTCGGAATGCGCACGCCATTGCATTGAGAGACGCGGAATGCGGCTCATACCTGCAATCCGGCGGATTTTTTCAGAATCCTGGTGAGTACGAAATAATAGACGATGCCGATGACGATCCAGCATACGCCCATGACCTTCGCCAGACGATTGGTTTCGTAAAGGACATAGCTGATCACGGCAAGACCGACCAGGGGGAATACGAGGTGCTGCATCCACCGGCCAGTGCGCTTGCGTATGAAGTAATGACTGATCACCGACAGGTGCAGCAGGACGAATCCGGTCAGCGCGCCGAAATTCACGATCCGGGTCAAGTCATCGATGCGCTTCGCGAAAAACAGCCCGACCAGCAGCGAAATGAACGCCACCACGAGGGTGCTCACGTACGGAGTCTGAAAGCGCGGATGGATCCTCGCCAGAGGGGCGGGCAACTGGCCGTCACGCGCCATCGCGAACAGAACCCTGGAGACGGCGATCTGAGCCGCAATGGCGTTGGCGATTCCGGCGGCGACGCTCGAGACGAGAATGGTGGTGTCCCTCAGCCACGGACCGCCGATCCGTGCGGCGATCTGGTAGAACGCCGTGGCCAGCGAGCGGAAGGTCATGCCACGGGCCAGATCGCTGGCAATCCAGGATTGAATCATGAACAACGCGCCCACCAGCAGCAGCGCAATCAGCGTCGCGCGACCGACCGAATTGCGGCCGCCGCGACTCTCCTCGGACAACGTCGAAATCCCGTCGAACCCCAAAAACGACAGCACGGCAATCGAGGTTGCTCCGGCAACGGTGGACAGCGAGAACACGTGGGGATCGTATATGGGCTGCAGCGTCAGCCGTCCCGCCCCGACTCCCGAATAAAGAGCGACGAGACCGACGGCGATGAACAGCGCCAGCGCCGCCAATTCGACCATCAGCAGCAGGAAGTTGACGCGCGCCGTGAGCTGAATGCCGATCAGATTGACCGCCGCATTGAATACCACGAACACCGCGATCCATGCGTCCTCGGGCACGTGTGGAAAGATCGGTTTCAATGGGACCGCGGCGAACAGGTAAATCAGCGCGGGGATCAGGATGTAATCGAGGAGGATGAGCCAGCCCCCGAAGAAGCCGACGACTTCGTTTATGCCATGTCGGGCGTAGGCATAAACGGAACCCGCAACCGGAAAGGCGCGCGACATGGCGGCATAGCTCAACGCGGTGAAGAACATGCCGAAAAGTCCAATCAGGTATGCGAGCGGCACCATGCCCTTCGAGTCGTGCCATACGAACCCGAACACTCCCCAGGGAGCGATCGGGACCATGAACACCATGCCGTAGACGACGAGATCACGGGTGGACAGTGATCTCCTGAGCCTGGATTCGTGTGCGGACGTCTCAATCGTGTCCTGAGCGCTCGTCATCTGTGTGCAGACTCCGTTGGGTCATGGTGAATCCCGCATCCCGGATGGCTGCGGGCGGTCATTGATCATCCGGACACCGTGCGGTCCGTCCCCGGCCCGCCAGTGGCCAGCCTCCGAGCCGGCCGGTGGCGGGTCTTCGCGCCTGTGCCGCGGCTGTGCGCCGCGTGGCTGCGGGCATCGGGGTCCGTCCTCAGAGGACGGGCTCGATTCCCCGAAACCCCGTGTACACCGGCGGGTCGATCGCCGCGTCTGCCGCGCCAAAACTCCCGCCACTTCGTCGCACCGCCTGCGCAGGCTCACGGAAAAGTCATCGCGGAACCGGTGACGCCTGCGCGGAGTGGCACATGCTTGCGCAGTGTGCGCGGCAGCTCGAGCGGCGTGCCATCCGGACTCATCACCCGGAGTCAGCCGCTAGCGTCTTGCGGCAGCGGTCACCTCCACAGTCGGCGCACCGAAAATGGTGTTCGTGACGGTGCACAGATGCTTGGCTTCCTGCGCTATGGCGGCCACCTCCTGCGGACTCGTGACGCCATCGAAAACGACCGCCAGCGCGATGCGCCCCACGCGACTCGGGGCATCGACCGCCTTGTCGCCGGTCACGGTCACCTCGACGCTGGTCGGTGGAGCCTTGCGGGATTTCAGTGCGCCGCAGCAACTCAGCGCGAAGCAGCCGGCAATCGACAACAGCAGATATTCCACCGGCGAGACGTTGTCGGCGGCGCCGGGAGCGGTCGGTGTCAGCGGCCGACCGGCACAAAACAGCGCCATCGGCTGCCTTGGCGCCGCCGTTGCGCTCACCACCCATCGTTTTGGCGGGACGCCTGTCGTCGCGGTATCGTTCATGATGCCACCGGATCGTCGACACACGCCGAGCCGGCAG
>JAKAFQ010000532.1 GCA_021817875.1 Pseudomonadota bacterium | reverse complement strand
CTCCAAGCAGCGCGCCATGTACGATAACGAGCTGGACAAGGCGGTTGCGAATTACCAGCGCCTGGCCGAAGATCCGAGCTATACGGCGACGCCGTGCAGTGGGTTGTGACTATGACTATAGGCATGCAACGTAATAACCCGTGGGATCTCCTGCCGGAGCATATCCCGTGGTTCGGACTCGACGCGGCGCAGCCTGACGAGGGGCCGCTTGAATTCGTGAACCTCGTCGATGGCATCCGTGCCGGCATCCTTGTGTGCTACACCTACCAGCGGCGCGCGTGGAATGAACCTGAAGTGTTCATCCCGCGATTCGCCCCTGCCAGCGCCGGCAATCCGGTGGCGGCATATATCGAGAATGTGTGCACTTGGACGGGATTCCAGCGCTATCAGGATTTGGACTTCCACGATCCCGACACGCTGACGCGATGGGCGCGCGCAATCTGGCGCCAGGAACAGGGCGACGCCGCGCTCGTCATCACCGACGCCGATATACTTGCTGCAAAGGCGCTTGCTGATGCAGAATGGGGGAAGCGATGAAACTCGATGCCGCAAAAACCACGGGCGCGCTGGCGGCCACGTATCTGGCGCAAATCGTCTGCTGGGGCGCACAATATTTCTGGCACGTCACCGTGCCCGATCCGATCGCAACGGCCTTCACTGGGCTGCTCGCGCTCATCCTGGTGCATCTCCCGGTCATTTCCATAAACCCTACGCAGCCGGCAGTGCCGGCAAAGGCAGAGTAATGTCCACCCCGAATCCTGTTCCGTCGCAGCCGAATCCCGCGCTCGTTGCCGCATCGCCGGTGCTGAAGCAGGCGCTGACGCTCATCAATCAGTTCCTCAAGACCGTGCTGACGGGTGACCCGATGCAGATCCCGGTGCGCACCGGCCCGGCGCTGCTCGTGCTGCAGGGTCAATTGCAGCTCCTGCTGCCGCAGCTCGCGACCGCCGAGGAAGCCGTGGTGCTCCAGCAGGCCACTGCGAGCATTGACGGGCTGATCGCCAAGCTGCCGTAACAGACGGGTCACCGCCATGACCGACGCCGACCGCATCGCCGCGCTCGAGGCACGGCTCGCCCTGGCCGAGGCGCGCATTGCGGCGCTCGAGTTGCGGTTCGCCGGATATCCGGTACAGCCGCTCCCTGGCGTCGCGCCTGGGCAGCCGTGCAATCCGCCACCCGGCTGGCCGTGGTACGAGGTAACGTGCTCCGGTGGCGCTGCGCCAGCCAGCTCGCTCGGCACCAGCTCGCCCGGCACTGGCTCGTCCGTCCCCGCCGACTCAGCCTTCGGGCCGCCGTGATGCTTGCCCTCGGCAGACTTGCCCCGCGGCACACGCTGTGCACGATGCGCGGGGCGATCGCCATGCACGCCGCGCTGGGGCCGCTCGGCGCGCCACCGACCGTCAGCGCGGATTACGTGACGGCGGTGGACAGGCTCACCGGCGGAGCGTGGGGCATGGACGGCAATGCGACCTACGGCGATTGCACCATCGCCGACAGCGCGCACCAAATCATGCTGCACACCGCAAACGTCGGGGCGATGATTGCCCCGACGCGCGATGACTGCACCGCGCTGTATTTCAGGCTCACCGGCGGCGCGGATACCGGGCTGTCCGAAACGGCGGTCTGCGAGGCCATGCAGTCTGTCGGACTCGCCGGTCAGCGCTCTGCGGGATCGGGGCCGATCGACCCGGCGCGGCTCGATCACGTCCGCTGGGCGGTGCAGATCTTCGGCGCCTGCCGGCTCGGGATTTTCGTCAATCAGCGCATGCAAGACGAATTCTCGGCCGGCCAGCCTTGGGAGCATGCCGCGGCGCCCGGTGATGCCGGCTACGGAGGCCACGACGTGCCGATCGTGCGCTACGACGCCGAGTACGCCTGGGTCGTGACCTGGGGGCGATTGCAGCCGGTCACCTGGGCACTACTGGGGCAGTCGGCGTTTCTCGAAGAGGCGCACGCTGAGGCATACCCGGACTTCGTGCGGGCCGGGGGCACCGCGCCGTCCGGTTTCGACCTCGCCGGCCTGCTGGCCGAGCTGCCGAAAGTATCATGACCTGGACGCCCGCAATGGTCGATCGACGGGCCGACGCCGAGCTGGCCCTGCTCGCGCTCTACGCCGAGGACTCGTTCTCGGCCGCGCGTAACGCCCCAGGAGCCGACCTGATCGCGGTGCCTCCTGACCCACGCCTCGCGCCGGACTGGACGGCGCGCGCCACTCTGACGGCCGTGGACAGCATTTCCGGTATGGCCGGCCAGGACGTGTTCTACGGCTGGCTGCTCGAGCGCGCCGGCCGCTTCGTGCTGGCGATCCGTGGTACTGCGGACGCTGAAGAATGGGCCATCGACAGCGAATGGTGGCCGCGCACCGTCACCGGCATCCCCGGCACCGTCGAGGACGGTTTTTGGTCCGTCGCTGAGACATTGCGGATCGACGGCAAGCCGCTGGCCGAACTCGCCGGCATGGTGAACGGCCCGATCACCGTCGTGGGGCATTCACTCGGCGCTGCGCTGGCTACGTACGCGGCCTACGAACTCGCACGCGCCGGCATGACGGTCTCGGCCCGCATGATCGCCTCGCCGCATCCCGGCGACGAGACATTCGCCGCTGCGTTCGGCGCGGCCGTTCCCGATCATGTCGCGTACGTGAATACCGATGACCTAGTGCCAGACGTGCCGGCGCTGTTCTCGTATACGCATGTGCCAAACGTGGTGACTCTCGACCCTGCGGCACTCGGCGTGCAGCTCGACGGAGGACCGGCGGGCGACCATCACGTCCTGAGCTACGTGGCGATGATGAGCCGCCCGACCTTTGCGGCGTTCAAGCCGCTGCCGATCGATCAAAAATTCGTGGATTGCGTGAAGTTCGCGCAGTAGATATACTGCGATCAGAGATAGCCAGATTCGGCGATTCGCCCATTGTGCGCACATGGAGCCAGGTCTGGTTGTTGACTGCGGGCGGGCGTGCGTCGGGAGTCATGACCCGATGAGTCCGCAGTCAGATACTTAGAACTCGAAGCCGGCCTGAGCCGCGCCGTTCTCGTCATCCTCCCGCCCTTCGCCTCCGTCCAACTGGTGAAACCGCGCCCAGAAACAGCGCCCTTCCGCTTTGCAGCGCTCAGGTGAGCAACACCGCAACTCCCAGTCCGGGATGCCTACGGCGCGCAGGCCGTTCGGGACGTGCTGGTAGCAGGCGGGGTTAGCCATCCAAAAGTTCTTCGACGATCACGGGACCGGAGGTAAATACCTTTCGTTCTGTCGCTTCCATTTTGAGTTCGACTTGCCCTCGAATCCATGCGCCCCAATAGCGATTGGTTTTGCGGGAAGCCGCCGCTTTCTCTTTCGCAATTTCCCGCTCGACACGAGCGCGAAACTCTTGCATGGCGGACTTGGACGCAAACTCCTTTTCGCAGACCTCACTCAGCGTCGTGGTATAGGACACCGTGAGGCGATACTTGCGCGGCTTTTTGTGCGGCGGGACGCGCACTGGATCTTGGTCGATATGACGAGCTTCTTGAGGCGTCATTCTGCCCATGCGTTTCGCGTCTTTGCCGGTGTCTATTCCCGTGGTGTAGCTA
>JAKAFQ010000531.1 GCA_021817875.1 Pseudomonadota bacterium | reverse complement strand
CGCCTGGCTCGCCTTCTGGGGTCAGGTGGCGCAGGAGCCTGGCCTGATGCGCGTGCAGACCGCCTACCAGCGCCGCATGCTGTCCAACCTGCGCCATGCCCTCGCGCGACTGCTGCCGCTCGAGGACGCGCACAGTCTCGCCTCGATGATCGCGGCCATGATCGACGGCGTGTGGCTGCGCGCCGCGCTCTCGCAATGGCAGGAGGCCGACAGCGAAGGCGCTCGGGCCCTGCTCACGGCGTTCGTCGATACCCGGCTGAGGGAAAGCGGCGGCGACGGCGCCGCCGAACCGCTCGCCGGCCGGGGCGGCGCAATGCCGCCGGCGCGGGCCAGACACTTCGCGACGGTCAATCCCGCGACCGGAGAAGTGTTGGCCGAGATCCGCGTGGACGGGCCGGCCGAGGTCGCCGCCAGCGTGGCAAGAGCCAGCGCCGCGCAGCGCCAATGGGCGAGCCTGAGCGGCGCGGAGCGAGGCCGGATTCTGCGTCGCGCCGCGGATCTGCTGCGCGCGCGCAACGAGGAGCTCGCCGAGCTCGAGACCCGCGACACCGGCAAGCCGATCCAGGAAACACGCGCCGTCGATGTCCTCTCCGGAGCGGAATGCCTGGAATATTACGCCGGGCTCGCCGCCTCGCTCGCCGGCGAGCACCTGCCACTCGGCACGGCGGCCTTCGGCTACACCCGGCGCGAGCCGCTCGGCGTGGTCGCCGGAATCGGCGCCTGGAACTATCCACTGCAGATCGCCTGTTGGAAGAGCGCTCCGGCGCTCGCCTGCGGCAACGCGATGATTTTCAAGCCCGCCGAGCTCACCCCGCTGAGCGCCTTGAAGCTGCGCGAAATCTTCGCCGCGGCCGGTCTGCCGGATGGGGTGTTCCAGGTGGTGCAGGGCTTTGCCGAGACGGGACGGCTGCTGAGCGCGCATCCGCAGATCCGCAAAGTGTCCCTCACGGGCGAAGTGGCCACGGGCAAGGCGGTCATGGCCGATTGCGCCGCGACGCTGAAGCAGGTGACTCTCGAACTCGGCGGCAAGTCGCCGCTCATCGTGTTCGAGGACGCGCACCTCGAGAATGCCGTCTCCGGCGCCCTGCTCGGCAACTTCTACTCCGCCGGCGAGGTCTGCTCCAACGGCACGCGCGTGTTCGTGCATCGCTCGCTCAAACGCGCCTTCCTCGAGAGGCTTCTGCAACGCGTCGCCGCCATGCGGGTCGGCGATCCGCTGGATCCGGCGACCCAGGTCGGAGCGCTGATTTCACAGGCCCACATGCACAAGGTTCTCGGCTACATCGCCCGCGGCAGGAGCGAAGGGGCGCACCTGCTCTGCGGCGGCCGGCGCATCAGCACCGGTGATCTCGCCAAAGGCTGCTTCGTCGCCCCGACCGTGTTCGACGGCTGCCGGGACGACATGACCATCGTGCGCGAGGAGATCTTCGGTCCCGTGATGGCGGTGCTCGAGTTCGAGGACGAGGAAGAGGTCATCCAGCGGGCGAACGCCACACCGTTCGGCCTGGCGGCGGGAGTCTTCACCACAGACCTCGGGCGCGCACACCGGGTCATTGCCCGCCTGGAAGCCGGCACCTGCTGGATCAATCATTACAATGTCACGCCGGTCGAGCTGCCGTTCGGCGGCGTGAAGCTTTCCGGGCTCGGCCGCGAGAACGGTCGGGCGGCCATCGAGCACTATACTCAGATCAAGAGCGTTTACGTCGCACTGGGCGACATCGACGCTCCCTATTGACGCCCGCGGTCGGATCACTCGCTTGCGCGGCATGTTGGAGCACATTGTGAACGCATCCGGGCGGGCCGCTGCAGCACAGGGTGTGCCGCGCATCCGGGAGCCGCGCGCGCCGATCGTGCGCCGCCCGGCAGGTTCACCGTCGGTGAGGGTTCAGAACAGCATTGGATCGAGGAATGAAAGAAGAGAGTTTTGATTACGTGATCGTCGGCGCGGGATCGGCCGGCTGCGTGCTCGCCGACCGGTTGAGTGACAGCGGCGCCGATTCGGTGCTGCTGCTCGAGTTCGGCGGCTCCGACCGCTCGGTGTTCATCCAGATGCCCTCGGCGCTGTCGATCCCGATGAACATGCCGAAGTACAACTGGTTCTTCTATACCGAGCCCGAGCCCCACCTCGGGGGCCGCCGCCTGCACACTCCGCGCGGCAAGGTGCTCGGCGGCTCGTCCTCGATCAACGGCCTGGTGTACGTGCGCGGCAACCCGCTCGACTTCGATCGCTGGCAGGCGGAAGGCGCCGACGGCTGGGCGTATCCCGACGTGTTGCCGTATTTCAAGCGCGCCGAGCGGCGCAACGGCGGCGCCGATCGCTATCGCGGCGCTGAGGGCAAGCTGCATACCCGATACGGCCTGTTGACCAATCCGCTGCATCGCACCTGGCTCATGGCCGGCCGGCAGGCCGGTTATCCGGTTACCGACGACATGAACGGATTCCAGCAGGAAGGCTTCGGACGCATGGACATGACCGTCGGGGAAGGCCGGCGCGCCAGCGCCGCCAACGTCTACCTGAGGCCTGCCATGCGCCGCGGCAACCTCGCGGTACGGACGCACGCGCTCGCGACACGCATCCTGTTCGAGGGTCGCCGGGCCGTCGGAGTGCAGTATCTGCGCGGCGACCAGCCACGGATCGCGCGCGCCCGGCGCGAAATCATCATCAGCTGCGGTCCGATCCAGTCGCCGCAGCTGCTGAAACTCTCCGGCGTGGGACCGGCCCGCGAGCTGTCCGCGCACGGCATTGCGCCGGTGTGCGATCTGCCCGGAGTCGGCGAGAATCTGCAGGATCACCTGGAGTTTTATTTTCAGGTCGCCTGCAAGGTGCCCATCACGCTGTATGCGCAGCTCGGCCTCTGGCGCCGGACGATGATCGGCGCGCGCTGGGTGCTGCGCAAGGACGGTCTCGGCACCAGCAACCACTTCGAGACCGGCGGTTTCATCCGCAGCCGCGCCGGGATCCGCTACCCGGACATCCAGTACCACTTCCTGCCGCTGGCCGTGCGCTACGATGGCTCCTCGCTCGCCAGGGAGCACGGCTTCCAGGCGCACGTGGGGCCGATGCGCTCGAAAAGCCGCGGCTGGGTGCGACTCGCCTCGGGCGAGGCACGCGAGAAACCCAAGGTGTTTTTCAACTACATGTCACAGCCCGAGGACTGGATCGAGATGCGCGCCTGCGTGCGCCTGACGCGTGAGATCTTCGCACAGCCGGCGTTCGACGCCTATCGCGGCCGCGAGATCCAGCCCGGCGAACAGGTGCGCTCGGACGATGAGATCGACGCGTTCATCCGCCAGCACGTCGAGAGCGCCTATCATCCGTCCTGCACGTGCAGGATGGGCGCGGTGTCGGACCCGATGGCCGTGGTCGACAGCGAGACCCGCGTGCTCGGCCTGCAGGGGCTGCGGGTGGTCGACTCCTCCATCATGCCCTCGATCACCACCGGCAACCTCAACGCCCCGACCATCATGCTGGCGGAAAAGGCGGCCGACCACATCCGCGGCCGCACGCCGCTGCCGCCCGAGGACGCCCCCTACTACGTGGCCCGGAACTGGCAGAGCGCCCAGCGCTGAGCC
>JAKAFQ010000530.1 GCA_021817875.1 Pseudomonadota bacterium | reverse complement strand
GTCGGGCACGATCTCGCGCACGCTGTTCGTGGGCCTCGCGATGATCGAGACGATGGCCATCTACTGCCTCGTGGTGGCGCTGCTGCTGTTGTTCGCAAACCCCTACGCGCGCTGACGATGCACCTCGACGGCTGGACGGTTTTTCTGCAGACGGTGAACTTCGCCGTCCTGGTATGGCTGCTCCACCGTTTTCTGTATCGGCCGGTGCTGCGGATCATCGACCAGCGCCGGGACGAGGTCCGGCGCCAGTTCGACGAGGTCAAGGCATTGGAGGAGACCGCGCGAACGCACCTTGCCGACCTCGATGCGTCGCGCGCGGCGATCGCCGCCGAGCGCGACTCGGCGATCAAGACGGCGGTCGCGCAGACGGAGGAGGCGATGCAGGTCCGCCGGGCACAGGCGTCGCGCGATGCGCAGGCGCTGCTCGATGAAGCCCGCAAGACCGCCGCCACGGAGCGCGAGGCGCTCACCCGCGAAGCGCGCCGCCTGGCGCTCGATCTGGGAGCGGACCTGGCGCGCCGTCTGCTGGCGGAGGCGCCAGCGAGCCTGCGCGCCGCCGCCTGGCTGGAGCGCATCGAACAGGAGCTGAAAGCGCTGCCGGCCGCCGAGATCGCATCGCTCCGGGCGCAGGTCTCCGGGAACCACGCCCTGCGCGTGGTCACCGCCCTCCCGCTCGCCGCGGTCGAAGCCGAGGAGTGGCGCAACCGCCTGGCACGGGCGCTCGCCGCGACGCCCGCCGTCGAGTTCGAGGTGGACCCATCGCTGATCGCCGGCGCCGAACTGCATTTGCCGCTCACGGTGCTCAGTTTTTCGCTGAAGAGCGTGCTCGCCGTGCTGAGCGCCGTGAGCGACGAGCATGTCGACGCCGGTTGACCGGTTGCGGGAATGGGCGCGGCGGAGCCGGCACCGGCTCGACACGCTCGAACTCGCGCCCCAGATCGAGCACATCGGTCGCGTGGTCCGGGTGGGCGACGGCATCGCCGTGGTGCGCGGGCTGCCTGCGACCCGCCTCGATGAACTGCTGCTGTTCGACAATGGCGTCCGCGGACTGGCGGTCGATCTCGGGGAAGAGGAGATCGGCTGCGTGCTGCTCGGCGAGACCGGCACCATCGCTGCCGACAGCCTCGTCAAAGGCACCGCCGAAGTGGTCCGCGTCCCGGTGGGCGATGCGCTGCTCGGCCGGGTGGTCGATGCGCTCGGCCTGCCGCTCGATGACCGGGAACCGCCCGAGCCGGCCGACCACTGGCCCGTGGAACGGCCGGCGCCGGCCATCGTCGATCGCGCACTGGTCACACGACCGCTCACGACCGGGCTGCTGGTGGTCGATGCAATGATTCCTCTGGGGCGGGGACAGCGCGAGCTCATCATCGGTGACCGGGGGACCGGCAAGACCGCGGTCGCGGTCGATGCGATCCTCAGCCAGCGATCGAGCGACGTGCTGTGCATCTACGCGGCGATCGGACAAAAGGCTTCCTCGGTGGTCCGCGTGATCGATGCCGTGCGCCGCCATGGCGATGCGGCACGCTGCCTGTTCGTGGTCGGCAACGCCGATGCCGCGCCGGGGCTGCAGTGGCTGACGCCCTATGCGGCCTGCGCGATGGGCGAGTACTTCATGTCCAGGGGCCACGACGTGCTGCTCGTGATCGACGATCTCACCAAGCATGCCGCCGCATACCGGCAAGTCTCACTGCTGTTGCGCCGCCCGCCCGGGCGGGAGGCGTATCCCGGCGACATCTTCTACATTCACTCCCGGCTCCTGGAGCGTTCGGCCAAGCTCTCGCCCGAGCGCGGCGGCGGCTCGCTCACGGCACTGCCGATCGCCGAGACCCAGGCCGGCAACATCAGTGCCTACATCCCGACCAATCTGATCTCGATCACCGACGGACAGATCTATCTCGACCCCCGCCTGTTCTACGAGGACTTGAAGCCGGCGGTCGACGTCGGCAAGAGCGTGTCCCGCGTCGGCGGCAAGACGCAGGCCGTCGCGCTGCGGTCACTGGCCGAGAACCTGAGGTTGGAATACGCGCAATTCCTGGAGCTCGAGGTCTTCACGCGCTTCGGCACCATGGTGGACGCGCGCACCCGCGGCATCATCGAGCATGGGCGGCGCATTCGCGCGGTGCTCGGGCAGCCGCAGTTCGCGCCGCTCACGCTCGGTCTGCAGATCGCGCTGCTGTGTGCGCTCGGCGACCGGGTGCTCGACTCGCTGACGATCGAGCAGGTGGCCTCGTTTCGACTGCGCCTCGAGCCCTGGCTCGAGGCGCACAGCCCACCCATCCTGTCGCTCGACGAACGGATGCCGCCGCTCACGGACGACGAGCGGCTGCGACTCAAGGAGGTCCTGACCCGGCTGGCCGATGACATCCGCGCCGCGCAGGCCACGCCCACCCCATCCGCGCCGCCGGCCTCCGCCTCGGAGGCAACATGAGCCGGCTGGTGGAGATCACGCACCGCCTCACCAGCATGAACGAGCTGGCCGACATCGTCGGCGCGATGCGCTCCCTGGCCGGCATGCGGATGCAGGAGGCGCAGCAGGCACTGATCGGCGTCGGCACCTACGTCGACTCCATGACCCGGGCGCTCGGCATGGCCCTGTCGCTCGACCAGTCCTCCGGGAGCGATACCGGCGGCCTGCGGGGGCATCGGATCCTCGTGCTGTGTGGCGCCGAACACGGCTTCGTCGGCGGTTTCAACGACCGCCTGCTGGAGTCAGCGGTCCAGGTTCTACAGCACGGCGATGAGTTGTTCGTGATCGGCGCCCGCGCAGCCGCCGTGGCGCTCGAGCGAGGAGTCGCGATGGCGTGGTCCGGGTCCATGGCAACGCATGCCGCCGCGGCTTCAGACTCCGTCGCCAGACCGATCCGCGAGCTGTACCGCCGATTGGCGCGAGCGGAGGTCCTGGGTCTTGCGGTGATGTATGCGCGCGCCCGGCCGGGAAACTCGCTCGAGGTGACGCATCGATCACTGCTGCCGATCGATCGAGCCGCCTTTCCCGCGGCGGTGCCGCGCTCGCCGCCGCTGCACCAACTCGCGCCGGGGGTGCTCGTCCAGCGGTTCATCGCCGAGTACTTGTACGCGATCCTCACGGAAGCCGCGGTCGAGTCGATTGCCGCCGAGAACGCAGCACGCCTCGCCGCCATGGAAGCCGCACGGGAGAACGTCGACCGCAAGCTCGAGAGTCTGCGCGAGCAATCCCGGCAGGCCCGACAGACGGAAATCACCGATGAGCTGCTCGACCTGATCACCGGCACGGAAGCCGCCGACCCGCCGACCGCGCGGACGTATTCCGCGCGCACTGAACGGTCGACTGGCCGAGAAACCTCAACCCCTACTTCGTCGCGTGCACCTTCGGCGTGTTCGTGAAACTCGTGCTCGCGTCCTCCGGGATCGCGTAGACCGCATATCCACTCGTCGGTCAGCGCAGGATCGCGTTCGCGATCCTGGCCCACTCGGGAGAATGGCTCACGAGGATGACCATCACGACGCTCTGACACAGCACGAACGCCGGCAGCCCCACCAGGTACACCCGGTGGATGCGCCGGCTGACGATCAAGTCGCGCAGGACCCCGAGCGC
>JAKAFQ010000529.1 GCA_021817875.1 Pseudomonadota bacterium | reverse complement strand
TCCGATCTAGCCCCTTGCAGGATATCGCCGCTCGGCTGGAACAGACGCAGGCGCGCCTCGACGTGGTGGTCAGTCAGGCCCCGATCGCGCTGTTCATTCTGGATGAGTCCGCAACGTTTACCTTTATCGCCGGAAAAGCCTTGGAAACGGCGGGACTGGCCTCGACGCAACTCCTGGGCCACTGCGCATACGACCTGTTCAAGGCGTATCCGGACATCCTCACTGCGGTCGGCCAGGCGCTGCGAGGCGAGCGTTCGACGACTGTGACCGCGTTCAGGGGGCTGACCTATGAGATCCAGTGCAGCCCCGTCCTCGATGCCGCCGGAACCGGCGTCGGCATCTTCGGCCTGGTGCGCGATGTCACCGAAACGCAGTTGGCGCGCCAGCAACTGGAGTTCATGGCCCACCACGACCTGCTGACCCGCCTGCCGAACCGAGCGCTGTTCAATGACCGACTGCAGGAAGCCTTGCATCGGGCCAAGCGACGCGGGACCCAGGTCGCCCTGTTGTTCTTCGATCTGGACGGGTTCAAGCAAGTGAACGACACCCTGGGCCATCAGACAGGCGATCGGCTGCTCCAGTGGGTTGCGCAAAGGGCGCGCAGCGCGATCCGCGACATGGATACGGTGGCGCGCATGGGCGGCGACGAGTTTGCCGTGCTGGTCGAGGATATCGACACGCCTATCGGCGCCGCCGCCGTCGCCCAGCGGCTGCTGGAGAGCCTCAGCCAGCCTTACGTGGATGGCGAGCGCCAGATTCCGACCAGCGCCAGCATCGGGATCAGCCTCTACCCGAACGATGGTCTCGATCCGGATACCTTGTTCAAGGCGGCCGATCTGGCGATGTATCGTGCCAAGGCGGGCGGTCGCAACCGTTTCGAGTTTTTCGCCAGCGACCTGGGTACGACGGCCGCCGCGATCTTCACCAAAACCACCTGGATGCGCCAGGCACTTGAACACGGCGGTTTTGTCCTGCATTACCAGCCCACCGTGCGCTTGCAGGATGGCCGGATCACCGGGGTAGAGGCGCTGATCCGGCTGCGCCAGCCCGATGGCGTGCTGATGCCGCCGCTCGAGTTCATCGCGCTGGCGGAGGAAACCGGCTTGATCGTGCCGATCGGGCGTTGGGTGGCCGACGAGGCTTGCCGCCAGTGGAAGGCCTGGCAAGCCGCTGGGGATCTCAACCTGCGCATGGCCATCAACCTGTCGGCCCGGGAGTTTCACGACGCCGCCTGCGTGCGGGCTATCGGCGAGGCGCTGCAGGCGCACGGCGTGCCCGGCGATCAGTTCATGGTCGAGATCACCGAGAGCATGATGTTTCCGGACCCGATTCGGGCACGCACCATGCTGGAGGAATTGCGCGACATGCACATCGCCGTGGCCATCGACGATTTCGGCACCGGCTACTCCTCGCTGTCGCACCTGCGGGACGTCCCGGCGGACTTCATCAAGATCGACCAGTCCTTCGTCGCCGGCATCCCTGCGGACGAGAAGACCTGCGGCATCGTCCGCACCATCATGGCCATGGCCCGCGGGCTCGGCCTGCAGGTCATTGCGGAAGGCGTCGAAACCGAGGCCCAGCAGCGCTACCTGCGCGAACTCGAGTGCGACGAGGTGCAAGGCTTCCTGTTGGGGCGCCCGCTGCCTGCGGCCGAATTCGCGCAGTGGCTGGCGCAGCGACGGGACCGTCGCTGAAGCGAAGCCTCGAGTCGCCCGTCTGCGAGGTTGCCGCACCGGGGGGCTTGCGCCTCGGACCGGTCATTTATGGCCTTGCCGCGGCTGCCAGTACCGTTGCGGGCGCCGTTTGGATCCTCAATCAACCCAAGCTATTTGGCACCGTACCGCAGCTTCCCTGCCGCTACTCCTACTGGGCGAGAATCGCGCCGTAGTGCCCGTCGACGGTCACCGTCACCACGCCGTTTTTACCGTATAGACCGCGCCGCTGAGCGGGTCGGTCGCCGTGCTGCCGTTGACCACGCTGAGCTGCCACACCGGCAGGTCACGGTGTGCGACACCGAGTTGACCATGATCGCCGAATCAGTGACGGCTGGGGGAAAGTTCACAAGCTCTCAGCATGGCTGCAAGATTACCGTCGACTCCGACCCGCGTCGAGGCGGTGGCTCCGCCCGGAATCCGCATCCGCCGGCTCCCGGGGGAGGAGCGGATGCGGCCCGGGAACCGGCTTGCGGCTACTGCTCGAGAATCGCGCCGTAGTGTCCGTCGACGGTCACATTGACGTACCCCCTGCCGCCATTGTTTTGGACCGTGTACTGGGTGCCGGAAATGAGATCGGTGACGGTCGAGCCGATGGCATCGCCCGCCAGCCAGACCGGTACCGCGACGTTGGACTGGGTGCTGCTGGTGTCGTTGAGCACCACCACGAGTCGATGATTCTGATCGACGCGCGCAAAGGCATATATCCCAGTGGTACCGTACAGATCGCCGATCATGTCCGGAACCAGCGGTATGAACGAGCCCGTGCGCAGCTCGGGATACTGCGTGCGGATGCTGATCAGCTTCTGGGTGAGCGCGACTCCGGCGTCGGCGGTGGTGGCATCCGCCCAATCGAACGTGCGGCGGTTCTCCGGGTCGTTTCCGCCCATCATGCCGTACTCATCGCCGTAGTAGATCATCGGGGTACCGACGTACGTGAACTGCATGATCAGCCCCAGGTAAGTCCCCCAACCGTTGGTCCATGAGCAACGCTGGGCGAAGCGCTCCGTATCGTGCGTGCCGAGCTCGTTGGTCATGACCTCCTGCACGTTCCACGGTAGATCGGCACGGGTGTCCCACAGCCAGGTGGCGTACTGGGCGGTGTCGATGGAGGCGGCGTTGCCTTTCTCGTCCACGCCGCAGATCCACTCGGAGAGCGGCTGGGTGAAGCCGTTGTAATTCATGGCACTGTCCCACTCGGTGCCGTCATCCAGCCACGCCGACGCATCGCCCCAATACTCGCCGAGGATCTCCGCGTTGGGATTGACGGACTTCACCGCCGTGCGCAACTCCTGCATGATCTGGTGATTGGTGGCGTCGCTGCCGCTGTTGCCGCCGGCGTCGAGGTACTGCGCTGCGTCCAGCCGCCAGCCGTCAATGGCGTAAGGCGGCAGCAGGTAGGTCTGCACGACCGAGTTGCTGCACGCATAGATCTGGCAGCGCACGGCCGACCCGCTGGCGCCATAGTCGAGCTTGGGCATGCTGGGGATGCCGTTGGGACTTATGCCCAAGAAGTCGTAGTAATTGGTCGGCCAGGTCTGGAACGTGTAGTAGTCGTAATACGGGCTGGACTGCGACTGGTAGGCGCCCGTCACGCTGCAGGTCTCGTTCCCATAGGTGGACATGCCGAACCAGCAGTTCGTGTCGCCGGTGTGATTGAACACCCCGTCCAGGATGATGTAGCCCTCGGGCCCGTTGCTGCTGCTGTGGATGGCGGAGATCAGATTCTCCAGATCGGTACTGGTGCCGAACGCCGGATCGACCTGGTAATAATCCGCCGTGTCGTACTTGTGATTGGTCGGCGACTCGAAGATCGGATTGAGGTAGATGATGTTGGCGCCGAGCGTCTGCTTGATGTAGGAC
>JAKAFQ010000528.1:2232-3600 GCA_021817875.1 Pseudomonadota bacterium | reverse complement strand
GGCGACTCACTTTCTTGTCCCGCGACAAGAAAGTAAGCAAAGAAACGCGCCCCACTGCCCCGGCCTGCGGCTCCCCTCGCTCCAGGCCACCAGCCCTGCCGGCCGCTAAACTCGCTGCGCTCAGACAACGCGGCCGGACGGCCCAGGTCCGGCGGCCCTCCGCTCGGCGGGGCAGAGGGTAGCCCAAGTCAAATTCTCCCTTTGCTACTGGTCAGCGAGTGAAAGACCTACGACAGGTTCGTGCCCTACTTTCGGCACTATGCGACGTAGTCGTCTGCTTCCCGCTGACAAGCAGACCTGCAACGGTATGAAATCCGATCGTCGCCCGCGTGTCGGCCCATGGCAAACGCCAGCTAGGCGCCGCGTGCGGCGAGCAAGCGGTCGGCCTGCACCAGGTGCGGCGTCTTGAAGCCTTCGGTAAAGGATTCGCGCACGCTCGCGAGCCATTGCATTTCCCCGAAATGTTCGGTAAGGCTCATTGCCGCGCGAATCTCCAACGCGCGTGCGCCCTGGCGGCGGGCGAAGGCGAGCGCCTTGAGGAAATCCTCCTTTGCCTCGACATGGCTGGTCCGGGACACCTTCAGCCTGCTTTCGCCGCGTAGGCGATGGAGTTCCGCGGTGAAATGGTTATCGGTCGTCGCCGCGGCATCGGCAAGGGATTCGCCGGCAAGTTCGAAGGCTTCGCTCGCCATCCCGGCATGCAAGTAGGCCTCGACCAGTGCGGACAGAAAGACCACTGCGATGCTGCGAATTGCTGCCTGCATGCCAGCAATGCTTGACTTCAGTTCCGCGATACCCTGGTCGCGGCGCCCCTGCTTTACCAGCCCCCATCCGTGTGTCATCTCCCCGGCGGCAAGCCACACGGGGAAACCGTGCTCGCGCGATACGGAGATGGTTTCCTCCGAGAGCTTCAGCGTTTCCAGCGGCTTCTCCAGCCAGCGATACAGAACGGACGCAAAGCACAGAGCCAGCGCCAGCGTGTGGGGATGCGCCAACTTGCGGGCGCGATCGAGCATCGCTCGCGCAACGCGTTGGGCCGTGTCCGGGTAGCCAAGGAAGAATGCCGACCACGCCTGATAGGCCATACACGAGACCGAAAGATCCTCGCCGAATTGATCCAGCAATGCCCGATGCTGCTCGGGACGATAAAGGGCAAGCGCACGTTCGACATGTTCTCGCGCCACGCTGAACTGTCCGGCCCAGAAAGCGACATCCGCCATGGCGTAATTGGCGGCCTGGTTCTCCAGCGGCCCGCCGCGGCGACGCGCCGTCTCCAGCAGGCGCGTGGCCGGCTCGAGCGCGGCCTGCGAGCCGACACCAGCGATGGCGTTCATCACCTGCGCCCATTGGGCGCGGAACACTTCCTCG
>JAKAFQ010000528.1:0-2222 GCA_021817875.1 Pseudomonadota bacterium | reverse complement strand
CTCGGCCTGGACAAGAACGCCATCCTCGGCCCGCTGAAGACCACGGTCCTCCTGCTCCGAGATGACCGAGCTCAGCGCGGCGGCACGCGCGTTGGCTTGTGTCGCAGACTCGGAACCGTAGCCGTGTGCCGCCTGCAGCACGACTCCGAGCCCCGACTGCAGCGAGAATTCCAGCCGGTCGCGCTCGATGCTCTCAGCGAGTGAAGGGACGAGGGCGAGCCCCGAACGATAGTGGGCGACGGCTTCCGCCGTGGCGGAATGCTGGGTGGCCCGCTTGCCCGCCGCCAGCCAGTGTTTGATGGCGCGCCGCGTTTCGCCGCAGACCGTCCAGTGCTGGGCGAGGACTTCCGGTTCGGCGGTGCCCCGTATTTGCAGTTCCTCGGCGATGCGCCGGTGCGCGACCTGTCGTCCCGTCTTCGTCTGCGACTCGTAGGCGGTTTCCTGGATTAGTGCGTGCTTGAACTTGTACCCGCCGCGGCGCTTCAGCACTAGCCCTACACGCAGAAGCGCATCCAGCATGGGGGGAGAATCCGAGACGGCCCGCAGCAACGCCTCGTCGAAGTGGCGACCGATGGTGGCGGCGAGTTGCGCGGTTCGCTTCGCCTCGCCCAGCGCATCGAGTTCGGCGGCAAGCAGGTCGTGCAGCGTCGTTGGAACGCGGGTGTGCCCGTCCTGGACCAATTTCGCCATTTCCTCGATGAAAAGCGGAACGCCGCCGCTGCGGTCCACAATGACCTGGTGCGCAGTGGCCGGAGCGGCAGGGTTGAGCGAAGCCGCCATGATCAAGGCCTCTTCGTGGTTGAGCGGCGCAAGTTCGATGCGGGCGTCGAGGGCGTCGAGCCAGGGCGCCGAGAATTCGGGCCGGGCGGTGAACAATGCGAGCACCGGCGCTGCGCTCCTTCGTTGCGACAGGCGCGCCAGAATTTCGAGCGTCGAGGCGTCCGCCCAGTGGAGGTCTTCGACGATCAGCAGCGCCGGTTGCCCGGCCGGAACGGCAGTGAGTAAGTCGATCAGGATATCGATGGTCTGCTCCTTCTGCCTGTTCGGAGGAAGACCCGGAATCGCATAGCCGACCGGGACGGGCAGCGATAACAGCGCCAGAAGCAGAGTGACTGCCTTGTCTGCGAGGCCCGGGAAATGCGTCTTATAGCGATGCGCCACCTTCCTTGCCTTCTGCTCCGGCGCGTCGTCAGGTTCGAAACCGCAAATCGCCTCCAGCATCGCCCTGACCGGTTGAAACGGCGATTGGACGAATTCCCGGAAACAGCGCATTTCCCTGATGGCCCGGACGTCAAGTGCCAACTGCTCGGTCAACACACGGACCAGTCGCGACTTGCCGACGCCGGCGCCACCATGCAACATTGCGACGCGCATCCCCTGGCGTACCGCGGCTTGCCACTGTGCCAGCAGGGCGTCGCCTTCCCGCATGCGGCCTACGTAAGGCGTCAGGCGGTCCACCGCCTCGAGTCGATGGCGGGCTCCGCTTGAGCCGAGGACGTGGTGCGCGCCTAGCCCGACCGGTTCGTGCTCGAAATAGCCCTCCACGAGTTGCAGCGTGGCGTCGCTGATGACCGTTCCTTCACCCATCTCGCTAAGCCGGATCGCCGCCGCAGAGGTCTCCCCGAGGGGATCCGGCAAGGACTCGCTCGAAACCACTATGCCGCTGTGCACGCCGCACTGGAACTTCATGCGGGAATCGCCGATCTTCTGCAAGGCAAGTGCGGCGCGTACCGCCCGGCGAGCTGCATCTTCCTGCGCCGTCGGGTAGCCGAAATAGGCTAGCATCGTGCCGCCATGGCTGGGCGCCACGTGGCCGCCGTGCTCGTGAAGAATGTCCCGTACTTCACGATGCCGCCCCACCCAGCGCTCGACGACCTCTTCCGGATTGGCGGCATCGGCCGGGCAGAAGCCGCAGCACAGCACGGTGACCGGACGCCTATCCGGGGTCTCGCAGGCACCGGGAAAAGCTGCGCTGCCTGGCTGAACAAGTTGCAGCAGGTCGCGGGTCTCGGCGGTGGGCGTCACGCCTTGCTCGCGCCACAGCGCCTGACGGCAGGCCTCGAACTGGGCCGTCGCAGCCGCGGCTTGTCCCTGCTTCGCCAGCAGCCGAATGATCCTGCGATGGGCGGCTTCGTTCCACGGTTCGAGTCGTAGATGCGCCTGTGCGACGTCCAGCAGCTTTGCGTCGTCGCCCGCCTGTTCGAGCGCGTCGCCGAGCCGAT
>JAKAFQ010000527.1 GCA_021817875.1 Pseudomonadota bacterium | reverse complement strand
AGCCACTGCCCGTTCTTTGAATTCGTTGCCGTATCGACCCACTGTCGTTCCTCAATGCCCCCAAGGTTACCGAGGTATCGAGGCGACAACTACCCTGACACAGGGGGGACGGCCGGGGGCTCTCCAGCGCAAGCCAGCAGTATGACCTGACGTCCATCATCAACCAGGTGCGCGGGGCGGTGGATGCCTGGCGCAACCTCCCCGAAGGCTCCTGGCTGGTCACCCCGGAAACCGCACGGCTCCTGAAGCACTGGCGCCATCACGATTTCGGTGGCGTTCGACCCTTTTTCTGCCAAGTAGAGGCGGTGGAGACCGCGATCTGGCTGACAGAAGTCGCGCCCAAAGTCAGTGCCGGCAAAGTATTACTGGAGCATCTGGCCGGGGCCAACCGCGACGCTAATCCCGAGCTGAACCGACTGGCCCTGAAGCTCGCCACCGGCGCAGGCAAGACCACCGTCATGGCGATGCTCATTGCCTGGCAGACATTGAACGCCGTGCGCAGTCCGAGCAGCCGCCATTTCACCCGCGGCTTTCTGATAGTCGCGCCGGGCCTGACCATCAAGGACCGCCTGCGCGTGCTGTTGCCGAACGATCCGGACAGCTACTACCGCGAGCGCGAGCTGGTACCCAATGACCTGCTGCCCGAGATGCAGCACGCCCGGATCGTCATCACGAATTACCACGCCTTCAGGCTCCGCGAGCGCATGGAGCTTTCCGCCGGCGGCCGGGCGCTGCTCCAAGGCCGTACCGGTGAGGAGCTCGTGACGACTGAAACCGAAGGCCAGATGATCCAACGGGTGTGCCCCGAGCTGATGGGCTTCAAGCACATCGTCGTGCTCAACGACGAAGCGCATCACTGCTATCGGGAGAAGCCCCCGGAAGCCGACGACGAAGCGCTCAAAGGCGAAGCCAAGCAGGAGGCCGAGCGCAACAGCAAAGCGGCGCGGCTGTGGATTACGGGACTAGAGGCCGTGAACCGCAAGCTTGGCAAGGAGGGGCGTCCCGGAATCACCCGTGTATTCGATTTATCGGCCACGCCATTTTTCCTCGCCGGCTCCGGCTACGCCGAGGGGACGCTCTTCCCGTGGACCATGAGCGACTTTTCGCTGATGGATGCCATCGAATGCGGCATCGTCAAACTGCCGCGCGTGCCGGTGGCGGAGAATATTCCGGGCAATGAGATGCCGCTGTACCGGAATCTCTGGGAGAACATTCGCAAGGACATGCCCAAGAAGGGGCGCGGCAAGGGCGCCGATCTGGACCCCGAAAAGTTGCCGATCAAGCTGCAGACTGCGCTGCAGGCCCTGTATGGCCATTACGAGAAGACCTTTGAACTGTGGCAGCAGCGCGGTATCGCCGTGCCGCCGTGTTTCATTATCGTCTGCCAGAATACCGCCATCTCAAAGCTGGTCTATGACTACGTCTCTGGCTTCACGCGCACCAACCCGGATGGCACGGAGAAGCAGCACAACGGTCGCTTGGCCTTGTTTCGGAATTTCGACCCGGTTACGTTGAACCCGGTCCCACAGCCCAACACGCTGCTCATCGATTCTGAACAGCTGGAGTCCGGCGAGAAACTGGATGACACGTTCCGTACCTTCGCGGCCGACGAAATCGAACGGTTCCGTCGCGAGAAAGTTGAGCGTAGCGGGGATCCGCATGCCGCCGACAATCTGACTGACCAGGACTTGCTGCGCGAGGTCATGAACACGGTAGGCAAGACTGGACAGTTGGGTGCGCAAGTCCGCTGTGTCGTGTCTGTCGCCATGCTCACTGAAGGCTGGGACGCAAACAATGTCACCCACATTCTCGGCATCCGCGCCTTTGGCACTCAACTGCTCTGCGAACAGGTCATCGGGCGCGCCCTACGTCGCCAGAGCTACGATCTGAACGACGAGGGCCGGTTCAACGCCGAATATGCTGACATCTTTGGCGTGCCCTTTGATTTCACCGCCAAGCCCGTGGTGGCCCTACCCCAGCCACCGCGTGAGACCGTGCAGGTCAAGGCCGTGCGTCCCGAGCGCGACGACCTCGAGATCCGCTTCCCGCGTGTCGAGGGCTACCGAGTCGAATTGCCCGAGGAACGGCTCACCGCGGTGTTCGACGAGGATTCCAAATACGTGCTGACGCCAGAAACGGTCGGTCCGACGACAACGACCAATTCCGGCATTATCGGCGAGCTGGCGAGCATCGATGTGCGCCACCTCGCAAGCGTCCGTCATTCCACCTTACTCATGAACCTGACGAGCCATCTGCTCTACTGCAAGTGGCGCGACCCCGGCGCAGAGCCGAAGTTCCATCTCTTCGGTCAGTTACTAAGCAGTACGTAAGTATCTTCAGCTACGCGGCGGCGTAACGTGTCTCGGGTGCATGGAAGAAGCTGCGGACCCGGTCGGGTCGCTTCTGCAAGAAGCGCAGCCGACCGATGACGGCGCGGTGTAGGTCCTTTGGGCCTTCGAGTTTTGCGCGGCCGACTGCGTTGTTCTTCACGTCGTTCCACACAAGCTCGTCGGGGTTGAGTTCCGGAGAGTAAGGCGGTAGAAAGTACAACTTCAACCGACCGCCCAAGCTCTCCACGTACGCCTTGACCGCCTTGGCCCGGTGCGAGGGATGACCGTCGACGACCAAGTACACCGGACGGCGCTGCCCGTGCATCAGGCGTCTCAGAAAGCCGATGAACACCTTGGCGCCCACGCCGCCATTGATTACCATGAACCGCAACGCCCCTCTCGGGCTGACTGCCGAGATCATGTTCAGTGAAAAGCGTTGTCCGGTCACCCGGACGATCGGCGTTTCGCCTTTGACCGCCCAGGTCTTGCCGCTGTGAAAGTCCGAGCGCACTCCGGACTCGTCTTCGAAGTAAATCTCCGCATTTTCCCGCTTCGCCGCTGCCCGAATACGCGGATACTCGTGCTTGAGCCACTGTTCCACCCGGGAGCCATCCTGTTGGTACGCCCGCCACAGGGGTTTCTGACAGGTCAGTCCCATCTGTGCCAACAGACGACCGACCGATACCAGGCTCAACCGAATTCCGGTGCGCTTGAGGATCAACCCCGCAATCATGGAGCGGGTCCAGAGCGCGAATGGAAAGCCCAGCTGCAGAGGGTTGCGTCCGGTCACCGTCCGATACACCCAACGGATGTCCTGCGCCTTGAGCTTTCTCGGCCGACCCGGTATCCGCTTCGCCTTCAACGCATCCCAGCCACCAGACCGATACATCGCCAACCAACTGTATATGCAGCGACTCGAGAAGCCCAACGCCCCGATCACCGCCTCCGGACTCTCTCCGGCCTGCACCTGCCGCACTGCCCGGATTCGGATCGCTTCCAATGTCGCGTGATCGAGCTTGCGGGCATCTTGTCGAGTCATCCGGGAATGATACCACCATTTGCTTCCGGTGTGAAGAGACTTTTGAACTGATTAGTAACCAGGCATCGGCTGCGCGTTAGCCATTCCTGATGGATAAAGCTGCAGTAAGCCTTGCCGCAGTCAAATCTTTCCAGCCATCGCGTAATCAGGCTTCGTCGATAGAGATCCTGAAAGTACTCGCATTGAACATCTCGGGGTCGGGTCCGGCCCGTACGACCCTCGATCATGCCTT
>JAKAFQ010000526.1 GCA_021817875.1 Pseudomonadota bacterium | reverse complement strand
GTCCCACAGGTATTGGCTCGACGGCAAACCCATCATCGGCGTCACGACGCTGCTGTCGAAGGGCCTGCCCAAGGAGGCTTTGCCGAAGTGGGCCGCCAAAGTCGTCGCCGAGTACGTCGCCGACAACGAGGACGGCGTGGCGCAGCTGCGCCTCATGGGCCGCGAGCCCCTCGTGAGCGCCCTCAAGGGCGTCCCGTGGGAGACCCGCGACCAAGCCGCCATCCGCGGCACCGAAGTGCACGCCCTGGCCGAGCGCGTCGTCCACGGAGACGCCGTCGAAGTGCCGCCGCACCTCGAAGGCCACGTGCGCGGCTACGTCGACTGGCTCGACACCTTCGACGCGCAGCCGGTCCTCACCGAATGCTCGGTGGCGAACGCGACCCTCTGGTACGCCGGCCGCTTCGACCTCGTCGCGGACATCCTGGGCACGCGCTGGCTGCTCGACGTGAAGACGAGCCGCGACATCTACGGCGAGACCGCCCTGCAGACCGACGCCTACCGCAACGCCGAGTTCTACGTCACCGACGACGACCCGGACACGCACCTGCCCATGCCGGAAGGCATCGAGCGCATCGGCGCGCTGCATGTCACTGACATCGGCACCACGCTCTACCCCTTCGACTCGTCGGGCGAGCCGTTCCGCATCTTCAAGCATGTCGCCTTCGTGGCCAAGAGCCGCGACGCCATCGACAAGTTCAAGCACGACGCCATCTACAGCCCCTTGGAAGCAGCATGACCAACACCGACATCGTCCGCCGCGACACCGACTCATGGGTCGAGCTCCTCGGCCCCGTCGGCACCCTTGCCGGCAACATCGCCGACACCGAGTTCGTCCCCAAGTCCCTGCGCGGCAAGACCGCCGCCGTGGCCGCCTGCATCCTCACCGGCCGTGAGCTCGGCATCGGCCCCATGGAGAGCCTGCAGAAGATCTACGTCGTCGAGGGCCGCCCGTCCATGAGTTCCGAGCTCATGCGCTCGCTCATCCAGCGCGACGGCCACGAGTTGGCGTTCCGCATCTCCACGAACGACAAGTGCACGCTCGCCGGCCGCCGTCGCGGCTCGCAGGAGTGGACCGAAGTGACCTGGACGATGGCCGACGCGCAGCGCATCGGCGTCGCGAACAAGGACACGTGGAAGAAGTACCCGCGCACCATGCTCGCCAACCGCGCCACCTCGGAACTGGCGCGCCTCATGTTCGCCGACGTGCTCTCCGGCATCTCGTACACGCCGGAGGAGATCGAGGACGAGCTCGCGTCGCAGCCGATCACGGTCACGCGCGATGAGAAGCCGAAGAAGATCCAGCGCGCTCGCGTGCAGCAGCCAGCCGCCGTAGAACCGTCGTTCGACACCGTGAGCAGCGACGTCGACGTCGTTGCCGTGGACGGGGAGACCGGCGAGATCATCGAGGAAGGCGTCGTCGTGGACGAGCCGATGACGAAGACGCAGGAGGCCGCGCTCCTGGCCGCCTTCAACGCCGCCGGTTTCCGTGACAAGGACGCCCGCCTGGGCGCCTGCATCGACATCATCGGACGAACCATCGAGCACGCCAAGGACCTCACCGCACGCGAAGCCGACGAAGTGATCGCCGCGCTCGCCGAGTCCGAGGAGCCGACCGATGCTGCCCGCTGAAATCGACTACCGTGAGACCTCGGCGGCCGCCATCACCCTGCTCGTCGCCGAGCGCCGCACCAACGCAGCGATGCGCGAGCAACTCGACGACTGCATGCGCCTCATCGGGCGCATCTGGGACGGCGACCGCGAGACATTGCTCGCGAACTCCTCGATCGCGCTGATGGACGACGACGGCGCGATGCTGCTGGCCAGCGACTACAAGGAGCAGCGCGACGCCCTGCGCGCCGAGATGAACTTCATCGACGCGGTCGCCGGCCGCGCCCTCGAGTCGCGAGCCCACTTGCTCATTGACGAGGTCATGCGCCTTCGCGCCGCCATTGAGCAGATCCTGCGCATCATCCACGGACGGGACGGCTCGCTATGACACCCGCCGACCTGCAGCGCATGTCCTGGTACCAGCGCGACCGCCTGTATCTGCGGAGCCTCGCCGAGATGCAAGCCGATCGCCGCGAGGTGCTCGCGCCACGCAGCAAGCGCCGCAAGGCCGTCCGCGAGCACACCGATATCCCGACCGCCACGCCGCCCCAACGTGCCCGCATCTACAAGCGCAACGGTGCCTGGTACGTGCAACTTGGTGACGTCGAGACCGCCTGCACCACCCACACCCAAGCCATCGAATACCTCGGCCTCATTGGAGCCCGCGCATGAACCTCGAACTCATCCCGATCAACCAGCTCGACGCGAACGTCCACAACGTCCGTCGCAACCTGGGCGATCTCAGCGAGCTGGCTGACAGCATCAAGGCCGTAGGCGTCCTGCAGCCGCTCACCATCGCTCCACGCGGAGACTTCTTCGAGTCCCGCCGCTACGTCGTCATCGCAGGCCACCGCCGCCACGCAGCCGCCAAGGCCGCCGGCGTCGACCTCGTGCCCTGCGTCATCCGGCCCGACCTCACGCTCGAGATCGACCAGATCGAGGCGATGCTGGTGGAAAACCTGCAGCGCACTGACCTGACGCCGCTCGAGGAGGCCGTGGCCTACGAGCAGCTGCAGCTGATGGGCGTGAAGCCCGGCCAGATCGCCAAGAAGACCGGACGATCCGCATCGACCGTCAGCGCCCGCCTCGGCTTGATGAAGTTGCCTGAGTCGCTGCGTACGAGCCTCGGCGATGGGCAGTTGACGCTCGCTAGCGCCGAACTCGCCGTGAAGTATGCCGACGACGCGGAGATCATGGCCGCGTTCGAGACGCATGGTGTCGCGGAGTGGCGTGCCGAGTGGATCCTGGCTGCCCGTAAGCGCGCTGAGGAGCAGGCCAAGAATCCGCCCCAGCCGTCCAATGGGCATGAGTCCCGTGGCTACGACCCGATCGCAGCGAGGCAGGCTGCCGTGGAGCGCCAAGCGGAATTTGACCGCAAGCGCACCACGGGTATCGCCGCGAACGCGGTGCGTTCTAACTGGGTGGAAGCGCAAGTCGCTGCCAACTCGACCACGCTCTGGACAGGTCTCGCGCGGATCGCGCTCGATCAAGCAGTTAGAGACTGGGAAGGGGACGATGCGCTGGCCGCGCTCGGGATTCCCGCTTGCCTACCAGATGAGGATCGTGACGACCACGCGCTGATGGTCTCCGCGCGCCTGGACAAGTGGTCCGAGATCCAGCAGCTGCACGCACTTGCGCTCATCCTGAGTAACGCCATCAACCGAGGCGCGTACTACGACGCCAACCTGACGCGCGACCTCGTCGACCGCTGCGGCTACATCCCCGTCGACGAGGAACTCGAACTCCTGCGCGATGAGGCGTACCGACGTGAGGCTGTCCGTGGGGAAGATAAGCATGAATGACTACACGCCAAAGACACACAAAGTGCGGCTTGCATACATTGATTTTCGCTTGCCGCTTCCCTATGAGGATGTTGCCGCCGAGTTCGACCGCTGGCTTGCACAGCATGACGCGGAGGTACGGAACTCCTTTGCACGGTGGCTTGACGGTGGACTAGTCATCCCCGGTACACCGATCTTCGGCTGCCCATGGTG
>JAKAFQ010000525.1 GCA_021817875.1 Pseudomonadota bacterium | reverse complement strand
GTAGGCGGCGTAGGCGGCGGCGTAGGCGGCGGCGTAGGCGGCGTAGGCGGCGGCGTAGGCGTCGGCGGCGGTGGCGCGGGCGGCGTCCAATTCCTCTCGCGTGGCGCGCCCTCGCGCGAACCGTTCGGATACCTCAAGCGCGTCGCGCGATCGCTGATCGGTCAGCAGATGCTCAACTTGCCGGACACACCACACGGCAAAGAGCCGCTTTTCGCGGTCATGGCCTTCGACGGCGCGCAGTGCCCACAGCGCGTCGTTCAGTCCGTTGCTGTCAAGAATAGTGATGAGCGAAAGCGGCTCGTCGTCCGGGCCAGTCTTGCCGAGGTGGGCCAGGAGCTTCGACCAGCCGGATGCGCAGGGCGAGCAGGCACGGATCAGATTGAGCGTCGTTTTCATATCATCACCCCTATTCCAAAAATCGCCATCAGTGCTACCACGAAGCACACGACCGCGAGCAGCGCGTCGAGGGCGGATTCGTCAGTGTCTCGCATCGGTCCTCTCCCGTCGGCCCCATGCCGACCATGGGCGCACTCTATACCGCCGTTGTCCGTGTGTCAATGGCCGCGCGCAAAAATATTTCGGCGCTTGGGCCGTTGCTTAACGGACAATCGTGTGGTAGCGTCCGGCGTATGAGCGAAATCCAAAAGGCAGCGGCGCGGCTCATCAAGCGCCACGGCGGCATCCGGCCAGCGGCCCGCGCGAGCGGCATAGACCCCGGATACCTCTACAGGTTGCGCCACGGGCAAAAAGCGTGCCCAGGGCCTGAAACACTCGCGGCGCTTGGGCTGCGGTCGGTGTACGCGAGGGCGCGGTCATGAGGCTGCCCCGCGAGCGGCACCTTACGCCAGCCGGCTGGGCGCTCATCGCGGTGATCGCGTTTTGGGTCGTGGTGGGGCTGGTGGTGATTTTCGCGTGACTAGAGTCGAGCACATCGGGGACGCAACGCTGTACCTCGGCGATTGCCGCGAGATTTTGCCGGCGCTGCCGAAAGTGGATGCGGTGGTGACTGATCCGCCGTATGGAATCTCCTATGTTTCCGCCTGGCGGAAAGATGGCCCGACAGTGCCGCTAGCAAATGATCAGGATGCGCCGCTCGACTCGGTGCCGCTGATGGCAGAGCGGCTGAAGGAGGGAGGAGCCGTTTATTTGGCGACGCGTTACGACGTGGCCAGTAAATGGAACAACGCCGTGATTGGGTCTGGATTGACAATGAAAACGCCGATCTTTTGGGACAAAATGAACCATACGAGCGGCGATCTCGATGGGGATTTCGGAGGGCAAGTCGAGATATTCATATTCGCGCATAAAGGGAGGCACAAATTACGCGCTCGGTGCGGGAATCTATGGAGATTCCCGAGAGATCCATCTGGCCCGCATCCGACGCCAAAACCTGTTGGGCTGATGGAGCGAATTTTATCCTGCAGCACCGATTCCGGGGATGTCGTGCTCGACCCGTTCATGGGCTCCGGCACAACCGGCGTCGCCTGCGCCAATCTCGGGCGCAAGTTCATCGGCATTGAGATTTCCGAGAAATACTTCGCGATCGCCTGCGAGCGCATCGCGGCGGCGTATGCGCAGGGACGGCTCTTCGCGTGATCCAACTCCGCCCCTACCAATCCGACATCCTTGACCGCGCGAGCCATGCCTACAAGCGCGTGCGTTCGGTGCTGATCCAGGCCCCAACGGGATCGGGCAAGTCTCAGATGGGTGCAGCAGCCGCAGCGCGAGCACTCTCCAAGGGGCGGCGTGTGTTCTGGATCACACATCGGCGCGAGCTGATCCGGCAGGTCTCGCGCGCGCTCACGCAATGGGACATCGACCACGGCATCGTGAGTGCCGGCTTTCCGCCGGAGTACGCGCGCGAGATGCAGATTTGCAGCCTCGACACGCTGCGCCGCCGATTCGAGTCGATTCCCGCGCCGGGGCTCATCATCTGGGACGAGGCTCGGCACCTCGCGGCCAACACCTGGAAGGCCGTCTATGACCACTATCCGTTTGCGGCGCACCTCGGCCTCGATGCGACCCCGCAGCGCAATGATGGCAAAGGGCTCGGTGAGTTCTTCCAGGAGATGGTGCGCGGGCCTGAGCCGCGCTGGCTGATCGATCATGGGTTTCTCTCGGACTTCAAGCTCTACGTGCCGGAGTCGCCGGACTTGTCAGGTCTGCATACGCGCTATGGTGATTACATCAAGAGCGAACTGGAAGCTACCTTCGACAAGCCGGCCGTGATCGGCAACGCGGTCGCGCATTATCAGCGGTTCGCACCTGAGTCGCGCGCTTTGGTGTTCTGCGTGTCCATCAAGGCGAGCGAGGAGACGGCCGAGGCATTTCGCCGGGCTGGCATCCCCGCGCTCCACGCCGACGGCGCTACCGCGACAGAGCTGCGCGACGGCATCCTCGATGACTTCACGCGCGGGGCCATCCGCGTGTTGTGTTCGGTCAACCTGTTCACGGAGGGGCTCGATATCGCCGGGGTCGATTGCGTGATGCAGCTTAGGCCCACGCAATCCCGCGCGCTGTATCTCCAGATGATCGGGCGAGGACTGCGGCCGTTCCCCGGCAAGGAGCGCTGCCTCATCCTCGATGCGTGCTCGAACTGGGAGCAGCACGGACTGCCGACCGACCCCTACGACTGGGCGCTCACCTACGACGATACGGCGGCGAAAAAGCCACGGGCGCAGAGCCTGCGCATCTGCGCTCAGTGCTTCTGCGCGCTGCCGGCGCAGGCTAGGAGCTGCTCGGAGTGCGGCTACGAGTTTCCCGCCAAGCCGCGCGAGATCGAACAGCGGGACGGCGAGCTCGCGGAGGTGACGCCGGAGATGATCGCGAAAAGGGCGGAACGGCGCGAGCAGGGACGGGCGCAGAGCTTGGAGGCGCTGATGGAGATTGCGAGGCGGAAGGGATATTCCCCGCGGTGGGCCGAGCACGTCTACCACGGCCGGCTGGCGAAGCAGAGGCGGCAGGCTTGAGCGAGCGCGACACTCAGGCCTCGATCCTCCTGGATCTCTCCCACGGCCCGACTCGCCTCCTGCGCATCAATGCCGGCGTGGCGTGGCAGGGGACGGTCATCGAGCGCACTGAGCACCGCCTCGTGCTGGCGCGCCCGTACGCGATCCGGCTCGCCGCGCCCGGCGTGTCCGACCTCATCGGCTGGACCGAGGGCGGCCGCTTCGTCGCCATTGAGGTGAAGGCCCCGCGCGGGCGGCTCACCGACGAGCAGGCCGCCTTCATCGAGCTCGTGCGCCGCAGCGGAGGACTCGCGGGGGTGGCGCGGTCAGTCGACGACGCCAGAGCCATCCTTGAGGGCCGCACACTATGACCACCGCACCCCGAGCTTTTGACCCCCTCCGCTACAACCCCACCGCGCGCCGCGAGCGGCTGAACCTGCTCGCCGCGGAATTCCAACTCACGAACGGCCAGATCGCCACCATCGTCAACCGCACCCGCCAGCAGGTCAACTCGTGGACCCGCGGCTCGACGCAGATCCCGGAGCCGAGCCTGCGGCTGCTCGAGCTTGAGTTGGGGACGAGAGGGCCGAGGGGGATTGCCGCCGCGGAGCCTTGAGCGCGGCCCGTATCCCTCGGCTGACGTTCCCTCCCCCAAGCCGCG
>JAKAFQ010000524.1 GCA_021817875.1 Pseudomonadota bacterium | reverse complement strand
TTCCGATCTGCACAGCTCGCTCACCTCGCCGATGGTGAAGTAACGCTTGCCGGGGATGACCGGCAGCTCGGCGTTATTCTTGGGCTCCAACATACGCTTCGACCCGCGCCTTGAGTTTCTGCCCGGGTCGGAATGTCACCACGCGCCGGGCGGTGATGGGAATTTCCTCGCCCGTCTTGGGGTTTCTCCCGGGCCGTGAGTTCTTGTCTCTGAGGTCGAAATTGCCGAACCCGGAAAGCTTCACCTGCTCGCCGCCCGAAAGCGCCGTGCGCACTTCCTCGAAAAACAGATCCACCAGCTCGCGCGCCTCTCGTTTGTTCAGGCCAAGCTGATTGAACAGCGCCTCGGCCATCTCCGCTTTCGTCAGGGCCATTGAATTATTCTCTGATGCTGGCATTCAAGCTGGTCCGCAAATCCGCCACCACCGCGGCGACGAGCCGACCGACATCGTCATCCGTAAGCGTGCGAGAAATATCTTGGAAAATCAAGCCTAAAGCGATGCTTTTTCGACCTGCTTCGATGCCCGCCCCCCGATAGACGTCGAAAACGCGCAGATCACGCAAAAGCCTGGAGGCCGCCAAGGTTACTCGCTCGACGAGCCGACTTAAAGGCACGGATTCGTCCACGACCACCGCGAGGTCCCGGCGCACCCTCGGCAGGCGGGAAATCTCCCGGTATGGGGGCCGTGCGATCGCGAGTGCCTGCACGTCCAGCTCGAACAGCACCGGCGTCTGGACTGACTCCAGATCCTTGACCAGAGAAGGGTGCAGTTCGCCCAGCCAGCCGATAGGGCGGCCGTCGCGCAGGACCCGCGCCGTTCGACCCGGGTGCAGACAGGCCATCGTGGCGGGCTCGAAGGCGAACCCGGACTGTGCGCCCAGGGAGGCGAACAACGCTTCCAGGTCCCCTTTGACGTCGAAGAAATCCACCGCGGCGCGCAGCTGCGGCGGCAGGCCCCACTGCTCGGGCATGCGGGGTCCGCAGGCCACCCCCGCCAGCGTGTCGAGTTCGCGTGTCACACCGCCCGAGTGCTCGAATCTCGCGCCGTGCTCGATCAGCCGGATGCGCTCCTGTTGACGCCGCTGATTGTCGAGTGCCGCCTTGAGCAGCCCTGGCCACAGCGACAGCCGCATGACCGAGAGGTCGCTCGCAATCGGATTGGCAAGCGCGAGTCCGTCGCGATCGGGGAACAGCCGGGACTGCAGCTGCGGATCGACGAACGTGTACGTCACCGCCTCCTGGTAGCCGCGCAGGGCAAGCGTCTCGAGCAGTCCCTGCTCACAGGGAGTCGACTCCGGCAATGGCCGGAACCGCCCGCTCGCGACGGCATCCTGCTCCGCGATCGCCTCGTACCCGATGATGCGGGCGACCTCCTCGATCAGATCGGCCTCGATCGAGATGTCGAAGCGGTGCGGCGGCGCCGTCACGGACCAGCCCTCCGGAACAGGCTCGGGGCGCATCCGCAGTCCCTCTAGGACAGCCTGCACCCGCGCATCCTCGAAGCCCGTGCCGAGCAACCGCGCCAGCTGCCCGCGTCGCAGGAGCACTGCGGGGCGCTCCGGCAGATGCGCATCCAGGCGGCTGACCTGGATGGGGCCCGCCTGCCCACCGGCCATCGACTGGATCAGCTCCACGGCGCGCTCCATGGCGCGCTCCTGCTGTGAGGGGTCCACTCCCCGCTCGAATCGCTGGCTGGCATCGGTGGTCAGACCCCAGCGCAATGCCCGACCGATGACGGCATCCGGAGAGAAATACGCGGCCTCGAGAAACACATCCGTGGTCTGATCGCTGACCGCCGTGCGCTGGCCACCCATGATGCCCGCGATACCCGCCGGCCCGGCGCGGTCGGTGATCAGCAGAACGTCCGTCTGCACTTCGACGGACTTTCCATCCAGCAGCGTGAGCGTCTCACCGGCGCGGGCCTGACGGACGTGGATCTCGCCCTGCAGGCGGGCGAGATCGTAGGCATGCATGGGCTGGCCAAGCTCGAGCATCACGTAGTTCGTGACGTCGACCACCGGACTGATGGAACGTACCCCCGAGCGCCGCAGCCGCTCGCGCATCCACACGGGAGTCGCCGCCCTGTTGTCGACACAGCGAACCACGCAGCCCACGAACTTCGGACAGCCCGAGGGCGCATCGAGGTGCACCGCGAACGTGTCGCTGATCGACGCGGTCATGAGACGGCGCGCCGGACCGGTCAGTTCTGCTCCGGACAGCGCCGCCACCTCGCGCGCGATGCCGATGATCGACATCGCATCGCCCCGGTTGGGCGTGACGTTGAAATCGAGCACCGTGTCGTCGAGGGTCAGGTACTCGCGGATCGGACGGCCCACGGGCGCATCGGCCGGCAGCTCCAGGATCCCGTCCGAGGTGTCGGCAAGGCCGAGCTCTTTCGCGGAGCACAGCATGCCCGAGGATTCCGCGCCCCGCAGCTTCGCCGCCTTGATGCGCAGATCGCCCGGGAGCGTGGCGCCGACCACGGCGAGCGCGCTCTTCAGGCCGGCGCGCGCATTGGGCGCCCCGCACACGATCTGCAGCGGCTCGCCCTGCCCGCTCGCGACGCGGCAGACTTTGAGCTTATCGGCCTGGGGGTGCTTCTCGGCCGAGAGGATCTCGCCCACCACCACGCCCGAGAACCCCGGAGCGGCAGGCTCGAGCGACTCGAGTTCGAGACCCGCCATGGTCAGCCGCTCACCGAGCTGCCGCGCCGCCCACGGTACTCTCACCCACTCGCTCAGCCAGGAATAGGGAACCTTCATGGCGCGAGCGTCCGGAACTGCTCGAGAAAGCGCAGATCGCTCTCGAAGAACAGGCGCAGATCGTTCACCCCGTAGCGCAGCATCGCGAGACGATCGATCCCCATGCCGAATGCATAGCCGGTATAGCGCTCCGCGTCGATGCCGCTCGCCATCAGCACGTTGGGATGCACCATGCCGCAGCCGGCGATCTCGAGCCAGCCGGTGTGCTTGCAGGTGCGGCAACCCTTGCCCTCACAGAAGACGCACGACATGTCGACTTCGGCCGAGGGTTCCGTGAACGGGAAGTACGATGGCCGCAGGCGCATGGCGAGGTCCTTCTCGAAGAACGCCTGCAGGAAGCCGTGCAGCACCGCCTTCATGTTGGCGAAACTCACGTTCTCATCGACCTTCAATCCCTCGAGCTGATGAAACATCGGGGAATGGGTCATGTCGGAGTCGCAGCGGTACACGCGCCCCGGGGCGACGATCGCGATCGGCGCGCCCTGGGCCAGCATGGCGCGCACCTGCACCGGCGAGGTATGGGTGCGCAGCAGCCTCCCGTCCGGGAAGTAGAACGTGTCGTGCATGGCCCTCGCCGGGTGGTTCGGCGGGAAATTGAGCGCCTCGAAGTTGTGAAAATCGTCTTCGATTTCCGGGCCCGTCGCCACATCAAAGCCGGCACGGCGGAACAGCGTCTCGATCCGCAGCCGCGCCTGGGTCACCGGATGCAGTCCGCCGCGGCACTCGCCCCGCCCCGGCAGCGTCACGTCGATCTGCCCGGCCGCGAGCTCGCGCTCGACCTCGGCGCGGGTGAGCGCATCGCGGCGGGCATCGATCGCGGCCTGCAGACGCTCCTTGGCCTCGTTGATCCTCTGGCCGGCC
>JAKAFQ010000523.1 GCA_021817875.1 Pseudomonadota bacterium | reverse complement strand
CTACGACTTCTTGGGCATAAGTCCCAATGGCATCCCCAGCATGCCCAAGCTCGACTACGGCGCCAGCGGGTCGGCCGTGCGCTGCCAGATCTATGCGTGCAGCAATTCGGTCGTGCAGACCTACCTGTTGCCGCCGTACGGCATCGACGGCTGGCGACTGGATGCGGCCCAGTACCTCGACGCCGGCGGCAACAGCGGCAGCGACGCCACCAATCACCAGATCATGCAGGAGCTGCGCACGGCGGTGAAGTCCGTCAATCCCAATGCGGAGATCCTCGGCGAGTATTGGGGCGATGCATCGGCGTGGCTGGACGACGGCACCGAGTGGGACAGTGCCATGAATTACAACGGCTTCACCCAGCCGCTCTCCGAGTGGATCTGCGGCGTGGACGAGAAAGGCAACGCCGCCTCCATCGACACCGCCCAGTTCGCCACTTGGCTGTGGGACACCCGTGCCGATATACCGTGGAACGTACAGGAGGTCATGACCAACGAGCTCGGCACGCACGATACGGAGCGCTTCGCCCAGCGCTGCTCCTGGACCAATGGCTGGGGGACTTACCTGGGGCTGATCATGCAGTTCACGTACGTTGGTACCCCGATGATCTACTACGGCGATGAGTACGGCCTGATGGGCGGGAACGATCCGGAGAACCGCCGCACGTTCGATTGGGCGGATGCCACCTCCGCCAACGCTGGAGTCGCGCTCACCCAGAAGCTGATCAGCATCCGCACGCAGTATCCCGAGCTGCGCACGGGCTCGTTCATACCGCTGGTTCCGGATATGATCGGCGACCTGTACGGCACTAGCGGGATATACGCCTTCGCACGCGTCGATCAGAATCATCGACTCGTGGTGGTGCTCAACGACACCAGCAGCACCCAGTCCAACGTGGCGGTACCGGTCTGGTTGGCGGGCGACGCCATCGGCTCGACCGTCACCGATCTCATTTCCGGCACTCAGTACACGGTCCAAAACAACGGCGGCAGGGGGTACGTCAATGTGACCGTCGACGGACACTATGGCGTGATTCTCGAGCAGTAGCCGCAAGCCGGCTCCCGGGCCGCATCCGCCCCTCCCCCCGGGAGCCGGCGGATGCGGATTCCGGGCGGAGTCACCGCCTCGACGCGGGTCGAGTCAACGGTAATCTTGCAGCTGATCAATTTTCGGCGGGCGTCAACACGCTGGTACAAGTGATCCAAGCACGCATCAACTTGCCTGCAGGTCACCCGCACCACCGCTTCTCGCCGCTACGCTCGAGCAATGCCAGGGTTCGATGTGGAACCCGTTGCGTCAGCGCTCGGTGCCCGCCCGGCTGGGTATCGGTGACGGGGCACTGGATTTGGCTGGAACTCGCATTGATGAGCGGGCCAAACCGTACCGAGTCAAGCGGGCAGTCAGCCTTTGCGCTGCGCGCCTTGCAGCCGATGAGACGGCGCGCCTGCGGACGAGTACCGCACGCTCAGCAACCAGTTGTTCGCCTGCTTGACCCAGACGTCGACGACGAACCGATCGTTTACGACGTGGGCGGCTCCCAACACATCGTGCTGATGGAAACTGACGACCGCAACTGTGCCGTAGTCGTGGACCGCCATGCCATCGATGCGCGTGCCCTTGGGCCGGTCGTGCAGCATCCACTGGATCCATTGCGCGCGCGGCATCGGCATGCCCGGGTTCGCCGCGGTGCGCACTTCGAAGTTGGGCGTCAGCATGCCTTCGGCAGCTTTGGATTGCCCAGCCTCCAGCGCCTTTGCGAGCGCTTGCTCGCGATGATAGAACTCGACCATGGGTCGGGTGAGAAGAACCACGCGCCCCGGTGATTGAGCGGCCGACGCGAACGCGGGGCCGGCGCAAACCAGCAGACCAAGCATCAGCCCGGTCAAGGCCGAGCCGACCCGCGGCTGGCGGGACCGGCGTCCGGCCAAAGAGCACAGGGCCGCGGATGGGTTGTTCGCTGCATGCGTCATTACAGGCCTCCAGGGGTTTTCAGACGATCAGGACATTTTGCTGCTGCGCATCGGGATGGCGCCAGAACGATTCGTTGGCGAATCGGCGGAACAGATCCGGCGGCAGGATGGTCTTGCGGGTGGTGGGGCCGACCCTGGCGCGCACGTCATGCAGCCCTGGCGTGCCGGCGCGCTGGTCGAACGACACGCCATCGTCGAACGTCACATGCTCGAAGTCATGTTCGAAACGGGGCTCGCCGATGAAATCGTACACCGCGCGCAGTACACGCGCGGGGTCGTTGACCAGGGTTTCGTACTGCAGGAGCATCAAGCGCTGGGTGCATTCGCCGAAGAAGGCTTCCTTGAGCGCGCGATAGGCAAAGCCGATCAGGCCGTCTTTTTCGGTCAGATGATCCACGCGGGCATAAACCGTACCGCCCGCCTGGTAGTTGAAGATGGATGAGGGTTGATACTTGTTCTTGCGAACCAGGCGTTCCACGCTGTCGACGACCCAGGGCACCTCGCGCACACAGGCGATCACGCGCGCATCAGGGAACAGTTCGCCCAGTGCCGCGATCTTGGTGCACCACAGCCGGTGCGTATCGAACACGACCGGCGCGTCGGTCTGGATGGCGTAGAAGTTTTCGACCAGCCCCTTGAGCACGCCCTGGCGATGTGCGTCCGAGATGAACACGGAGAACTCGTTTTTGCCGCTCATTTCGGTCTGCAGCGCGTTGAACAGCCCGGCTACCGGTCCGGACATGCCTGCGTGGATCCGTGGATTCTGGCGAAGGATCGCCGACAGCAGTGTCGAGCCCGACCTTGGAAGACCCGAAATGAAATGGATCTTGCGTTCCATGAGTTCCTCGCTTGCGCACGCCCAGGAAAGCCCGGTGCGGAGGGGGTCCACGGTCGATGTCTGACCAATGCGGCACCGGGCGGAGTGGGTGTTGAGTCAGTTCAGATCACAGCGTCTCATGCACAGGGCATGTCATTCATCAACCGCCGTAACCGCCGTAGCCACCGTAACCGCCATAGCCGCCGTAACCACCGCCGCTGGGTGGCGGGGTGCTCGAGCTGAGAGACAGGGCGCAATAACCGCCTGCTGCATTAGCCCAATTTTGTTGAATCAGATAGTCGCGGCCGCCCAAGTTCATGTTCGCAGTTGCACCGTTGGCGGTCGTGTAGGTGTTGCCGGCCGATGCGCCGAAATGCCACGCGCACTTGTCGGCGTTCTCCATGCCCTGGCTGTCGTACCACGCGTTGCCGTCCGGATCTGTGGTCGCTTCTTCCAGTTCGTGCGAGAAGATGCTGGCCATCGCATCGGCACCCGGATTCTGGTTGGGGCTGGTGGTCTGGTTCTGCTGCGGTTCGCAGGAGCTGGCGCACTGCGTGGCCGGGTCGCCCACGAAGGCGTACTTGATGTTGGAGCTGCCCACCGTGGTGTTGTTGTGCCAGCCGCAGTACTGCGTGCAGAAACCCGAGGTTTCGTTGACGTCCGGAGACGTCATCACGAAGTAGACCGCGTTGGGATCGTTCGGCAGCGCGCCGGAGGTGATGGCGTTGCTGACGATGCTGGCGACGTTCGCGTCCGACAGTTGCGTCCCGAATGAGTAATTGTCGGTGGTGGATCCGGAGTAGGTGATGGCGTTCTGGATGGGGTTGCCGCTGCCATCCG
>JAKAFQ010000522.1 GCA_021817875.1 Pseudomonadota bacterium | reverse complement strand
CCGGGTTGATGTAGGTGACGACCGAGGTGCGCGCGGCGCCGGCGCGCTTGATCAGATAGAACATTCCCATCATCGACAGCCCGGTGCACAGGATCCCGAGTACCGCGATCGAGCCGAGCGCGAGTCCGCCCGGGGGATGTCCGGGCAGCGTGAGCGCCGCCGGGACCAGCAGCACGGCGCTCGCCACCAGCAGGCTCGCGGCCACCGAGCCCACCGAATCGACCTCACGCAGGTGTCTCTGGACGATGAGTGGTCCGGTTGCATAGCAGGTGGTGACGATGACCATGCAGCCGACGCCGGCCCAGCCGCTCGCGCCCGACACCGTGCCGAAGCCGACCAGGGTGGCGACCCCGGCCACCCCGAGCAGCAGACCGCCGAGGCGCCGCCATCCCAACCGCTCGTGCACGCCGAACAGCCGCGAGATCGGCACCATGGTGAGCGGCACCGCCGCGATGAGGATCCCGGCGACGGAGGAGGGGATCCAGCGCTCGCCCAGGGCGAGCAGCGTGTAGGGAATCGCGAACTCCAGCAGGCCGAAGGCGCATACCGCGCCGCGATGCGTGTTGAGCACCGACAGCGAGCGGCGCCGCCAGGCGACCGGCGCCAGGATGAGGGCGGCGAGGGTGATGCGGCCCCAGGCGACATCGAACGGGGAAAGCTCCCGCACGGCGAGCTTGATGAACAGGTACGGTACGCCCCAGATGATGCCGAGCGCCACGAACACGAGCCACGTGCGCGCATTCATTGAGAGGGTTTCCTGCGCGGGCCGGCTTGCCCGCCTCGCTCCATAGGCTACGTCACCGCCCTGCGCCGTGCGAGTCCGTGCTGCGCGGGCCCGATCGCTGCGGATCCGCGCCGCGCCGGCCGCTATACTGCGCGCCCCGTTCATCAGCGATCCGCGCCCCGCCGCCATCATGTGGTTCAAGAATCTCACGGTGTACCGTCTGTCCGAGCCATGGAGCTGGTCCGCGGCGCGACTCGAGGAAGCGCTCGGCGGCCGGCCGTTGCAGCCGTGCAGTGCGCTGCAGATGCGCAGCCTCGGCTGGGTCAGCGCCAGTCCGGCGGATCGGCTGCTGCACACGGTGGGCGGGCAGCAGCTGCTCGCACTCGGGATCGATCAGAAGCTGCTGCCGGCCTCGGTCATCCGCCAGCAGGCCGAAGTGCGCGCACGCGAACAGGCGCAGTCCCAGGGTTTTGCGCTCGGGCGCCGGCAGATGCGTGCGCTGAGGATGCAGGTCGCCGACGAGTTGCGGGCGAGGGCCCTCACCCGCCGCACCGTCACGCGGGCGTGGATCGAGGCCGCGCAGGGCTGGCTGGTGGTCGACACCGGCAGTGCGGCCCGCGCGGAGGAACTGCTCGAGACGCTGCGCGACACGCTCGGCAGCCTCCCGGTTCAGGCGTGGGACGCGCAGCGCTCGGTGAGCGGCTGCATGGCGGCGTGGTTGACCCAGCCGGGGCCCGCCGGGCCGTTTTCGATCGAGCAGGATCTGGAGCTGCAGTCCGCCGACGCCGCCAGGGCGACCATCCGCTACCGCCGGCACGCGCTCGACGGCAGGGATATCCGCGCGCATCTGGCCGCCGGCAAGCGTCCCACCCAGTTGGGATTGACCTGGCGCGGCCGGGTGTCGTTCGTCCTGACGGAAAAGCTGCAGATCAGGCGGCTGGAGTTCCTGGATCTCGGGCCGGAAAAAGCCGAGGACGGGCAGACCGATCCCATCGAGCAGTTCGACATCGACTTCACCGTGATGGCCGGCGAGCTGTCGAAGCTGCTGGCGGAGCTCGCTCAGGAGTTGGGTGAGCCGCAGGGCGGCGAACAGCCGGGCCTGCGGCCGGAGTCCGCCGGGCGCCCCGCGCAGGCCGCGGCGGCGAGCGCGGGGTGAGTCCGGGGAGGTCGTCTAGGACGGTCGGGTCGCGAGGAGCGAGGGCCGCTGGCTGACGGCGTCGTACCAGGCGGCGAGCCGCGGCCGGGCCTCGCGCCAGCGCTCCTCGGCGAACCGGAAGTCGAGATAACCGAGGGCGCAGGCGAGCGACACGGCGCCGATGTCGAACGGACCCTCGAGGTCTTCCTGCTCGAGCGCATCGAGCGCGGTTCTCACCTTGAGGAACTGACCCTCGATCCAGTCCTGCCAGCGCAGCGCCGCGGGACGCACCGCCTGCTCGTAGCGCACCAGCACGGTGGCGTCGGTCAAGCCATCGGCGAGCGCCTGGCGGCGCAGCGCGGTCCAGCGCGCCGCGGCCGCGGTCGGGATGAGGCGGCCGCCGCCGGCGAGCGCATCGAGATACTCGCAGATGACCGGCGAGTCATAGAGCGTCTCGCCGCCGTCGGTCACCAGGGCCGGGATCTTGCCGAGCGGATTATGGGTGCGCAGCCCGGCATGGGGATTCACCGGCGAGAGGGTGATGTTGATGAGCTGCAGCCGCGCATCGAGCCCGAGCTCGTGCGCGCTGACTCTCACCTTGCGGGCGAACGGCGAGGCGGGGCTGGAGTACAACTGCATGGCGGGTAACCTCCGAGGCGGCAGCTCAAACGGTCAGGGAACGGCGCAACGCGGCACGCCGCCGGCCGCGCTCGAGCGCCAGGTCGATCAGCCGGGTGACGAGCCCGGTCGGGGCGAGGCCGGACAGCTCCCAGAGCTTCGGATACATGGAGATGGCGGTGAAGCCCGGCAGGGTGTTGATCTCGTTGACCAGCAGCGTCCCGTCGGACTTCAGGAACAGATCCACCCGGGCGAGTCCGTCGCACTCGAGGACTTCGAAGGCGCGGCCGGCCATGGCCTGGGACCGCGACAGCTCATCGGCCGTGAGGCGCGCCGGCAGCTCGAGGCGCGCACCGCTTTCATCGAGGTACTTGGCGTCGTAGGAATAGAATCCGTCGGGATGCCGGACGACGATTTCGCCGGCGACGGACACCGAGGGAGGTGTGCCGCCGAGGACGGCCAGCTCGATCTCTCGGGCGCTGACCGCGGTCTCGACCAGCACCTTGTCGTCGAACTGAAACGCGTAGCGGACCGCGTCCTCGATCTGCGCCGCATCGCCGACCCTGCGGATGCCGACCGAGGAGCCGGCATTGGCCGGCTTGGTGAACACCGGCAGCCCGAGCGGCGCGAGCGACGCGCGCGCGCCATCCGGATCGGCATCGAACCGCTCACGCCGCAGCGTGACGAAATCGGTCACCGGGATACCGGCCTCGCGCAGCAGGCGCTTGCTCACGTCCTTGTCCATGCCGATGGCCGACCCGAGCACCCCCGCTCCCACGTACGGGATGCCGGCCACCTCGAACAGTCCCTGCAGGGTGCCATCTTCGCCCAGCGTCCCGTGCAGGACCGGAAAGATCACATCGATGCCATCCGCGGCATCGCCGCCGCGGCCAGCGCGGAGCCGTTCCCACGGAAAGGGCGTGCCGCTCTCGATACGCACCCGGCGCGGATCCCGCGCGCTCCCCAGCAGCCGCGCCTCATCCTGCAACAGCCAGCGTCCGCTCTTGTCGATGCCGATCAGCAACGGCTCGAACCGCGACCGGTCCAGGGCGGCCAGCACGTTGCGCGCCGAGAGAATGGAGATCTCGTGCTCGGCCGATTGACCGCCGAAGACGATGGCGACACGGGTCTTGCTCTGCATCGGCGCAAGCATATCCTATC
>JAKAFQ010000521.1 GCA_021817875.1 Pseudomonadota bacterium | reverse complement strand
TTGCCGTTCGTGCTGAACCGCATCCGGGTATCGTCAACGTGTGGATGGAATGACGACGGTACATTGCCAGCATGACGATTGTGCGGTCGCTGTCGCTGTTCGTGCTGGCCGCGATTGCGGAGATCGGCGGTGCCTGGCTCGTCTGGCAGGGCGTGCGTCAACACCGCGGCCTCTTGTGGACCGGTGCTGGCGTGATATCACTCGGGCTGTACGGATTCGTGGCCACCATGCAACCGGATCCGAACTTCGGCCGCATCCTGGCCGCTTACGGGGGCGTCTTCGTAGCCGGCTCATTGGCGTGGGGCATGTTCGTCGACGGCTTCCGCCCCGACCGCCTGGACTTCATTGGCGCTGCCATCTGCCTGATTGGAGTGGTTGTCATCATGTACGTGCCCCGCGGCAACTAGGTTGCCACCGCGAGGGCATGACCGCGGAGAGGCACCACTCCACTATCGATTTCGGCGCGTGCACATCTCGAAACTGGTGCACAGGGGAACTGCCGACGTCGCGGATTGTTGAGGACGGGCACTCGGATTTGTTGAGATTCCGTCGATCCAACTGCCCGCTCCGGGATGCCGACACCCCGCCCCATATAATCGCCGTATGACGATGATATCGGGCTCCAGTGCAGGAGCCCTCGAGGTGACAACGCCGGCTGTTGCAGTTCCCGACGCAAGCGCCCTGCAGGCGGCAGCCAGTTTGTTCCGCGGTCTTGGCGACCCCTCACGCCTGGCGATCCTGAGCCACCTGCTTCTGGGGGAACACCGCGTCGTTGATCTCACCGAGCACCTCGGACTGGCGCAGTCGACCGTTTCGGCGCACCTTCGGTGTCTCGTTGACTGCGGCCTCGCTCAGTCCCGGGCGGTCGCCCGGGCATCGGTGTTCTCCGTGACGTGCGAGCCGGAGATGCTGGCGCTCCTGCAGGCCGCGGAGGGTCTGTTGGCACGCACTGGAGACGCGGTCACACTTTGCCCGACCTACGGTACGCGCGCGTTCCAGGATGGGAACGACGGCCATGAGTGAAGCATGCGGGTGCGGAGACGACTTGGAGACCTCCGGTGCCGGGGCGCCCGAGCACGAGCCGGAACGGCTCTGGGATGTCAAGGAGATCCGTTTCGGCAGCGTCTCCGGCGTGTTCCTCATCGGATCGTGGATTGCATCACGCGCAGGTGTCGCGCCGCTCGCGACCTCGGCGCTGGAAGTAGCCGCGCTGCTGGCAGGCGGATACACCTTCGTTCCGAGCACGCTGCGCCGGCTACGCAAGGGCCGGATCGGCGTCGGAACGCTCATGACGATCGCGGGCGTCGGTGCCGTGATGTTGGGCGCGGTCGGTGAGGCCGCAATGCTGGCCTTCCTGTTCTCCATTAGCGAGGGCCTCGAGGAGTTCTCGTTCATCCGCACCCGGCACAGCCTGCGATCGTTGCTCGCACTTGTCCCCACTCAGGCCACCGTCCTGCGCAGCGGTCGCGAAGAGGTAGTCGCGCCGGCTGATCTCCTGCCGGGCGATCAGATGCTCGTCAAGCCCGGCGAGCGCCTTGCTACCGACGGCGTGATCACGTTGGGCCGCACCACGCTCGACGTGTCGGCAATCACTGGAGAGTCGGTACCGATCGAGGCAGGACCGGGCGATGAAGTGTTCGCCGGCTCTATCAACGGCACCGGCGCGCTGACCGTTCTCGTAACAACAACCGTTGAAGACAACTCGCTGACCCGAATCGTTCACATCGTCGAGACGGAACACGGCCGCAAGGGAGCTAGCCAACGGCTCGCGGATCGCCTCGCCCGGCCCCTCGTCCCTGGCGTGATGGTGGTCGCTGCCGTCATCGCGATCGTGGGCAGCCTGGCCGGCGACCCCACGTTGTGGATCCAGCGTGCCCTTGTGGTGCTCGTTGCTGCGTCCCCCTGTGCCCTCGCGATCTCAGTGCCAGTCACCGTCATCAGCGCGATCGGCGCAGCCAGCAAGATGGGCGTCCTGATCAAGGGCGGAGCCGCGCTGGAAATGCTCGGAGTCATCCGCTCCGTGGCCCTGGACAAGACCGGCACGCTGACACGCAACCAGCCAACCGTTATCGAGGTGGCGACTGCCAACGGAGCAAGCACGGAGCAGGTTCTCGACATCGCCAGTGCGCTCGAGTCACGCAGCGAACACCCATTGGCACGGGCCATCCTGGCCGCCACGGCTGAGGCGCGGCCGGCAGATGATGTCCGGGCCGTACCTGGTGAGGGTCTCGTGGGTGTGCGCGATGGGTCCGCGTTACGCCTGGGACGACCTGGCTGGATCAGTGTTGGCTCCCTGAGCGCGACGGTCGAACGGATGCAGCGCAAGGGCGCCACCGCAGTTCTTGTCGAGGTGGACGGGAGCGTCATTGGAGCGATTGCGGTTCGCGATGAACTGCGCCCCGAGGCGGCTCAGACCATCGCCGCGTTGCGCCGCGACGGTTACGAAGTCGCGATGCTCACCGGCGACAACCTCGCCACCGCGACTGCACTTGCCCGTGAAGTCGGCATTGACGTAGTGCACGCCGAACTTCGCCCCGAGGACAAGGCCGACGTCATCCGTCACCTCAACGCCCAGCACCACACAGCCATGGTCGGTGACGGAGTGAACGACGCCCCGGCGATGGCCACTTCCGATCTTGGCATTGCTATGGGCGCCATGGGCACCGATGTTGCCATCGAAACCGCCGACGTGGCCCTGATGGGTGAAGACCTGCGCCACCTTCCGCAAGCCTTCACGCATGCCCGCCGCGCGCGCCGGATCATGCTCCAAAACGTCGGCTTATCCCTGACGCTCATCACCCTGCTCATGCCGCTCGCACTGTTTGGCGTGCTGGGGTTGGCAACTGTCGTCCTCGTCCACGAGTTGGCAGAAGTGGTCGTCATCGCCAACGGGGTTCGGGCAGGGAAGACGCAACGGTTCGACACTGCCGCTGCAGAGCCGGTGTCCGTATGAGCGGGCACAGCCATGGCCCCACCGTCAGCGCCGGAGGCGAGCACCGCAGCCGCATGCTCATCGTGCTCGCACTGACCGGAACGGTTCTCATCGCAGAGATCATTGGCGGAATAGTGACCGGGAGCCTTGCGCTCCTCGCCGACGCCGGGCACATGTTCACCGACTTCGCTGGGACCAGTCTGGCTATTCTGGCGGTCACATTCGCTCAACGCCCCGCCAGCGATCGGCGCACCTACGGCTACTACCGCCTGGAGATTCTGGCTGCGGTCATCAACGCAGTCCTGCTGTTCGGCGTAGGGGTGTTCATCCTCTTTGAGGCCTGGCGGCGCTGGTCTGACCCCGCGGAGGTCAAAGGCGGTCCGATGCTCGCCTTCGCCACCGTTGGCCTGCTTGCAAACGTGATCGGCCTGTACCTGCTGCGCTCAGGTTCGAAGGTGAGCCTTAACGTCCAGGGCGCGTACCTCGAGGTGCTCGGCGACGCCTTGGGCTCGGCCCTCGTTATCGCGGCTGGCTTCGTCATCGCGGTGACCGGCTGGGAGCGCGCCGACGTCATCGCCTCCGTGCTCGTGGCGTTGATGATTCTGCCGCGAACGTGGGCGCTGCTGCGCGAGGCGACCAACGTATTGCTTGAGGCCGTACCCAAGGGCACCGACCTCGCTGCCATCCGCCAGCACATTCTCGAAACTC
>JAKAFQ010000520.1 GCA_021817875.1 Pseudomonadota bacterium | reverse complement strand
TCAGCTCGCGGATGGCGTCGAAAACCACCTTGAACTGGGCGTCGTACCTGCGCTCCAGCAGCGCGAGCTTGCGGGCCAGCTCGGCGTTGGTGGCCAGCATCCGGCGCAGCCGCACGAAGGCGCGCATGATCTCGATGTTCACCATGACGGCGCGCTCGCTGCGGAGGACGCTGGAGAGCATGGCGACGCCCTGCTCCGTGAAGGCATACGGGGCCGCACGGCGGGCGCCGCCCCAACTTGAAGTCACAATCTGTGATTTCAAGTCGGCAAACTCCTTCGCGCTCAGTTGAAACATGAAGTCCTCGGGGAACCGCTCGAGGTTGCGCTTGACAGCCTGCACCAACGCGCGGGGCTCGACGTCGTAGAGCTGCGCGAGGTGCGTGCTGAGCATGACCTTCTCGCCACGGATGAGGAAGATGTGTCCCTCGATGCGCTCACTGGGGATGATCACCCGCTTACCCGCCATACCCAAGCTCCTTCAGGTTGGCGATGGCGGCATCGAGCCTGGCGGCCTCGGCCTGCTGCTCGCGCAGTATCGCGGTGAGTCTTCGTGGCGCGGAGTCGGGCCTGCACCTCATCGGTAGGCCTTCCAGATCGCGCAAGTCTCCCAATTCTCTGGAAACCCCATGGCTTTTCTGGGAATCCGCGGATGCTCGGCCTGAAGGGCGCGCAGGCGGTCGGGCCAGCGGCTCTGCGGTGCGATTCGTGTCAGACAATAGCGGATGATGGTCAGGATCCCGAACACGCGTTCGTTGGTGACCTCGACTGGTGCATGCCACCGGGTGTCTTTCCCGGGGATCTTGGGTCTGACGCCGAGTTGGCGGTTCCACAGTCTTGCATGGTGCGCACAGATGTTCCTGATCGTGTTCAGGGTGAGCAGCCACGAGTCGAGAACGGTGTCGTGGACTCCGAACAACCTTGCTACCGATTGCCGCACGCCCCCGGCCACTCCCCGGTAGAACGTTAGGAGGGATCCGAAGGTCATGATCTCGCTGGCCATCCAGATGGGCATGAAATCATGATCCTGCCCGTACTTGGCGCGGAAGTGCTGGACAAACGTTTCCCTGCTGTTCCGTGTTTGCTCGCTAATCTCCGCCAGAAGCCGGTCGCGTTGGTCGGCCGCCAGGGACGGCAGCGCGGTCGGGTCATCTGCGTACGCGAAGGGATTCCCGCAGTGATGTGAGTGGTGGTAGGCCAGTTGGGTACGGACGGCGACCTCGATGCGTTCGATGCCGTCCATGACCAAGAGACGCAGTTGGCGGTCGAATGCGTAGCGGTCCCATACCACATCGAATGCGGTGCCTGGCCTGAAGGTCTCGCCGGGAAGATCACGGAACGGATACCAGTACCCACTCAAGCGGTAGTAGTTCACCGTCTTGAGGTGTTCGATGATCACCCCGCGATCGCCGGTCATGCCTCGTTGGATGAGAAGGTCGGCCTGTTGTTCCAGGGTGAGAGCGGGTTTGGCGTAGATCACGGCCGCGCCTTCCGGCCAACAAAAAAACCCGCCGAAGTGAGCGTGCCTTGCGGTAGAGGCCCGACGGGTATGCTACGTGAACATATACCACGCTTTCGGTGCAGCCGCAAGCGAAGCCGAGGGCGATCCGGCCGGGCGCAAGATTCATCGCACAGGGGGGATCCGCGCATGCCGTTAATCCTCTGTATCACTGCTAAGAAAACCGAGGTAGGTCAGATTCTTCCGGATCTTGTCGTCGAGTTTGGCTCCCTCAGCTAACTGCGCTTCGAGCTGTGCCGCGAGCCGCTTCATCTTCTCCTCGAACGGCTCGCCGTCGTCCTCGGCCGCCTCCGCACCGACGTAGCGGCCGGGCGTGAGCACGTGACCGTGGGTGCGGATCTCCTCGAGCTTGGCGGCCTTGCAGAAGCCGGGCACGTCGGCGTAGTCACCTGCACCCTCGTCTCCACGCCAGGCGTGGTAGGTGCCGGCGACCTTGGCGATGTCGGCGTCCGTCATCTCGCGGTGGGTGCGGTCCACCATCGAGCCGAGCTTGCGGGCGTCGATGAACAGCGTCTCGCCGCGCCGGTCGCGGAAGCGGCCGTTGTTCTTGCTGCGGGCGATGAACCACAAGCACACCGGAATCTGCGTGGAGTAGAAGAGCTGGCCGGGCAGCGCGACCATGCAGTCCACTAGGTCCGCTTCGATGATTGCCGCGCGGATTTCGCCCTCGCCCGACTGGTTCGAGGACATCGAGCCGTTGGCGAGCACGAAGCCGGCGAGCCCGGTGGGCGCGAGGTGGTGGATGAAGTGCTGCACCCAGGCGTAGTTGGCGTTGCCGGCGGGCGGCACGCCGTACACCCAGCGCTTGTCGGTCTTGAGCAGCTCGCCACGCCAGTCGCTGTCGTTGAACGGCGGGTTGGCGAGGACGAAGTCGGCCTTCAGGTCGGGGTGCTTGTCGTTGTGGAAGGTGTCGCCGTGCGCGATCTGCGCATCGATGCCGCGGATCGCGAGGTTCATTTTGGCGAGACGCCAAGTGGTGTAGTTGGACTCCTGGCCGTAGATCGAGATGTCGCCGACCTTGCCGCTGTGGGCCTCGATGAACTTCTCGCTCTGCACGAACATCCCGCCAGAGCCGCAGCAGGGGTCGTAGACACGGCCCTTGTACGGCGCGAGCATCTCGACCAGGACTCGCACCACGTGTGAAGGGGTGTAGAACTGGCCGCCGCTTTTGCCCTCGGCGCTGGCGAAACGGGCGAGAAAGTACTCGTAGACGCGACCGAGGGTGTCCTTGGCGCGGTCGGCCGCGCTGCCAAGTGCGATGTCGCTGACGAGGTTGATGGTCTGGCCGAGTCGTTGCTTGTCGAGGTTGGGACGGCCGAAATCCTTGGGCAGCACGCCTTTGAGCGACGGGTTGTCGCGCTCGATGGCGGCCATCGCGTCGTCCACCAGCGTGCCGATGGTGGGCTGCGGGGCACTCGCCTTCAGGTGCGCCCAGCGCGCTTCCTTGGGGACCCAGAAGATGCTGGACGCGCGGTACTCGTCGGGGTCCTCCGGGTCGGCGCCCTGGGCCTTCTGGGCCTCGAGCTCGGTGCGCTTGGCCTCGAAGGCGTCGGAGATGTACTTGAGGAAGATCAGGCCGAGGACGACGTGCTTATACTCGGCGGCGTCCATGTTGTTGCGCAGCGCATCCGCCGCCGCCCAGAGCTGCGCCTCGAAGCCAAGTGGGGCGGCCCCGTTCTTCTTCTGACGAGCCATCAGCGACCTCCGAACAGCGACTGCGCGAATCCGAACTCGTGGTGCCTCGCAGGCCGTTGGCGCTCCGGCCGCCGCGCCCGGGTGCCGCACCCCCAGCGGTCGAACGGCCCGGCGTCGCTCAGGCGCGCGGGATCGAGCGCTCCGGAATCGCTGGTGTCTCCTTTTCGCACCACGACGTTCTCACCATGACTGCGCACGAATCATACGCCCACCTGCGGCAATCGGAGTGGTGGCTGGCCTGGGAGCATCCCGCCGGGTGGACTTGCGACTCTCTTGATCGTGCTCGGTTCATCCTCGGAAGACCGCGTCGGCGCGCTATTCGAGGACCTCTCGTCGTGGGCGGTCGCCAACGTCGGGGCGAAGCGCTCGCGGCGCGGAGGGGCACGGGACTCCACGGCGGTGGGCGCGGCGCTACGCCGGATCGGGGCCGA
>JAKAFQ010000519.1 GCA_021817875.1 Pseudomonadota bacterium | reverse complement strand
CGTGCTGAGCACGGATCTGACGTACAACATCGACCTGAATCACATGGTGTACCTCCGGGTCGACAAGGGGTTCCGCCTCGGTGGAGCCAGCGCCACCGCCGGACCCATTCCGGTGGTTGCGGCCAGCAACACCAACCCGATTCTGGCGGCCCAGGTGGCCAACGAATGCGGATTCCAGGCCAAGGTGCTCGGGACCACCACCTGCAATCCGAACATACTGCTCGTGCCGCCGCAGACCTACGGGTCGGACTCGCTGTGGAGCTACGAGCTCGGCGAGAAGTCCACATTCCTGCAGCATCGCCTGATGGTGAACCTCGATGCGTACCTGGAGGACTGGTACCATCCGCAGGTGCCGACCAACATCGCCGGATTCGGTATCACGGTCAACGGTGGCGATGCGCGCATCAAGGGCCTCGAGGGGGAGATGGAGGCGCTGCTGCCGGCGGGATTCCAGCTGTCACTGAATGCCAGCTTCGTGGACGCGAAGTTCGTCTATAGCAGTGCGATTTCCGGCTTCCCGGCCGGTACGCAGATTCCCGACACACCGCGGGTGTCGGGCTCCGCAGTCCTCGGATGGAAGCACTATCTGGGCGGTAACCGCTCGCTGTTCGCCTCGGTCGAGGATGACTATACGGGTACCAGGACCGACCTGCCCTTCGGCGTGACCGCCACGCTGGCGACCATGAATCAGCTGCTGGTGCACATGCCGGCTTACAATATCGCGAACCTGCGCATCGGGCTCAAAGGAGAGCGGGACGGGGGCGACCACTGGTCGGCGGCGCTGTTCGTGGACAACTTCACGAACAACATCGTGCTGATCGATCCGAATCCGCAGATCTCCTTGCAGAGCACGGCATTCGCCCGCTACGTGGTCAGCCGGCCACTCACCGCGGGTGTCGATGTCAGTTACGCCTTCCGGTGATGGTGGTGGGAGACTCATTGCAATGCTCACAGCGCGTGTAACAGACGATTCCCTGGAGCGGGCGAGCGCCGACGAGCTGCGCCAGGTGCAGTTCGAACGGATGCGCTGGTCGGTTCGGCACGCGTATGAGCATGTCGAGCACTACCGGCGCAGCTTCGATGCACAGGGAGTCCATCCGGATGACCTGCGGACGATCGAGGACCTGGGAAAGTTCCCGTTTCTCACCAAGCAGGATTTCCGGACCAACTACCCCTTCGGTCTGTTCGCGGTGCCGCGCGAGCAGGTGATGCGGATTCACGCCTCGAGCGGCACCACGGGCAAGCCCACCGTGGTCGGCTACACCGCCAATGACATCGGGATGTGGGCGGGGCTGGTCGCCCGTTCGATCCGCGCCGCAGGCGGGCGACCGGGGGACGTGGTACATGTCGCCTACGGATATGGCCTGTTCACCGGCGGTCTCGGCGCGCATTACGGCGCCGAGAGACTCGGCTGCACCGTGATCCCGATGTCCGGCGGGCAGACGGAGCGGCAGGTGCAGCTGATCCGTGATTTCCGCCCCGGCATCATCATGGTGACCCCGTCTTACGCGCTCAATCTCGCCGAGGAATTCGCCCGACAGGGGATGGAACCGCGGGAGATTCCGCTCAGGATCGGCATCTTCGGCGCCGAGCCCTGGACCGAGGGCATGCGCCGGGAGTTGGAGTCGCGCCTGGGAATCGATGCGGTCGACATCTACGGTCTCTCGGAGGTCATGGGTCCAGGGGTGGCGAGCGAGTGCGTGGAGACCAAGGATGGCGCGGTGATCTGGGAGGATCACTTCTATCCTGAAATCATCGATCCGCGGACGGGCGCGGTATTGCCCGACGGTCAGGAGGGTGAGCTGGTGCTGACCTCGCTCACCAAGGAGGCTCTGCCGGTCATCCGCTACCGCACCCGGGACCTCACCCGGCTGCTGCCGCCGACCGCCCGCTCGATGCGGCGGATGGCGAAGATCTCGGGCCGCAGCGATGACATGATGATCATCCGTGGGGTCAACGTATTTCCGACGCAGATCGAGGAACTGGTGCTGCGTACCGAGGGATTGGCGCCGCATTATCAGCTCGAGCTCACCCGGGAGGGATACCTCGATGCTCTGACGGTGCACGTGGAGACCGTCGCCACCGAGCAGGACCATGAGGCCGCGCGGCGCAAGGCGGCCGGCCAGCTGGCGCATCACGTGAAGTCTTATATCGGGATCAGCGTCGCCATCAAGGTGCACCCTCCGGGTACGATCGAGCGCTCAGCCGGCAAGGCGAAGCGACTGGCCGACAAAAGGGTGCCGTGACGGCGAGGCGGGTTGCCGCCCGCTCGACGGGGACCGGGCGCTGCGGCGCGCCATGAGCGAAACGGGGACAGGCCGGGATCGCGCGTGTACGATGCGTTCCAGGTAAACAGGGGGCGCCGTGTACGAGTCCTACCCCATCGCTGCACAACCGCTGCCGGATCGCTTCGGCTTCTTTCAGTCCACCATCGAGCGGCTGTTCTGCCCGATGCAGGTGCTGCCGCGCTACCCGTCGTGGCAGTCGTTCGAAGCTTCGCTCGAAGCGACGAGCCTCGGCAGCGTGCGCCTTGCCCGAGTCGCCGCCGCCGCCTGTGCGGTGCGGCGCCGGCCGCAGGATATTGCCCGCCTGAGTGACGCGGGGTACCTGGTCAAGTTTCAGGTCAGGGGCGAGGCTTCGTGGATGCAGCGTGGCGTCGAGATACGCCTGCGGCCGGGTGACTTCGTGGTGTGCTCGGTGGCCGAACCCTACCGGCTGGAGTTTACCGGTGCCTACGAAATGCCGGTGCTGGCGCTATCGGCGGAAACCATGCGGCGGCTGACACCCGATCCGGACCGGTTCATCGGGGTGCGCATGGGTGCGGAGGATGCCGATTGCGGCCTGCTCAGCAGTTTTGTGGGTCAGGTGGCCTCGAGGATGCGCCAGCTGTCCGAGCCGATGGTCGCGCGGGTCGAAGCCAATGTTCTCGATCTGCTCGGTGCGGTGCTCAGCACCCGGGGCCGCGCGGGCAGGCCGTCCGCGGAACAGCTGATCGGACAGATCAAGGTGTACATCGCGCGGCACGTGCGAAACCCGCGGGTGGGCGCCTCGATGATCGCCGCCACGTTCGGCATGAGCACTCGGCAGGTACACGCCCTGTTCAAGACCGAGCCATTGAGTCTCGGCCGTTATATCCGCCGGCTGCGTGTCCACGAGTGCCGCCGCGCCCTCGAGGACGGCGGTTGTTCGGGAGTGTCGCTGACGGATCTGGCTCTGGAGTGGGGCTTTTACGACCTGTCGCACATGACGCGCGGCTTTCGTGCCGAATTCGGTGTGACACCGGGCGAGGTGCGCGCGGGCGTCGACGGGCTTCCCGCGCTCCAGGTCGACTGACCCTGCGGCGTCTGCGCTGACCAGCGTATCGGGACCCGGCCGGTGGCGCGAACCGCCCCCCCCCGCACCGGTTATCGCGGGTCGGGGGACTGCCGGATCCGCAGCATCAGCCGTCCAGCGCGGCGAGTTCGACAAACTCCCGCACCAGGCCGAGCAGCCTCTCAGCGTCGATCGGCTTGCTCGTGACACGCAGGTTCGGATCCGGCGGCAGGTCGTGCACGCTCCCGGAGGTATCTCCGGTCACGAGGATGGCCTTCACGGGCGTTCCGAGCATCCGGCGCAGCGCCGCGATCGCCTGCATGCCGGTCTCGCCT
>JAKAFQ010000518.1 GCA_021817875.1 Pseudomonadota bacterium | reverse complement strand
CGAGTCCATCACCGCAGGCTCCACCTGCCGGTGCTCCGCATCGGTGATCGAGGCCCACCACTCCCCCGGGCGGCGCGATCTCGAGCGCGACAGGCGGATCACTTCCCGCTCGCCGATCAGGCGGGATGCGAACCGCGAGGTCCCGCCGTGCTCACTCGCCGAGCAGCGCAGGATCAGCGTGTTGCCGCAGTTCTCGACGATGGTCTGCGCGTCGCCCGCGCCATAGGTGGAGGACACCTGGGCGATCGACTGCACGCCGAGCACGCAGCGCCCGCCGAATTTGCGCAGCCGCGCCAGCGCATCCTTCAGCCCGTCGATCGCACCTAACGCATCGAGCTCATCGACCACGAACCACAGCGGCCGCTCGGCCCCGGAGCGGCTCATGGCCTCGAAGATCGCCAGGCGCATCCAGGCCGAGATGCCCGAGCGCAGCGCGGCGATCTGTCCGGCGCGGTACGGGATGAACAGCACGCCCTCGCCCGACTGCACCCATCGCCGCACCGACAGCGGCTCGGCCTGCTGGCGGGCGACGTGGCGCAGCGCTCCGACCGATGAGCTCATCACCGAGCGGATCGAATCGAGCATCCGGTCGTTGTGCTCTTCGAAAAACGGCTGCGCGGGCGTGCCGCCGACCAGGACCTTGAGCTCGCCGCGCTCGGCCGTCACCAGCAGCTCGTACAACTGCCCCACATCCGAGACACCGGCCTCGCGCGCCTGGCCCGTCACCGCGCTGAACAGTGTCCGCGCATAGCCACGCCAGCTGCGATCCGCGCCCTCATGGTCCGGAATGAGCGCCAGGGCCAGCTGGTCGATGTCGTACGGATCGGTGATCTCCCCGAACAGGTCCCAGCGGCGCGCTCCGGCCTCGAAGGGGCTGAGGATGACATCGCCGCGCCGCGCGTCGTGGAAGCGCGCGAGATACCCCGCATCCGGATCGGCGATCACCGCGCGGTCGCCGCGGGCGAGCGCGCCGCCGAGCAGCTCGCGAATGGCCGTGCTCTTGCCCGCGCCGGTGGTGCCGATCAGCTTGAAGTGTTTGGTCTCGTCCGAGAGGGCCACGGGCACGCCCGCGAGCGTCAGGCCCGGGCGGGGAGTCCTCGCCGGGGCCGCATACCGCCGGGACCGCTGGCGCCCGGAGCCGCCGTCCTCGGGACGCACCTCGCGCGCCTCGCCGATCACTGCTCCGCGCACGTGCGTTTCGCGTGGCGCCGGCGGGGCCGCCGCCAGCACCCGCCCGCCGGCGTATCCCAACAGTGCACTCAACCCCGCTCCGGCGGCGCTGCGCAGCAGCACTGCGCTCAGGTCCGCGGCATGCGCCGCCGGTCCCGCCCACGAGAGCGCCAGGCCGACCGCGAGCATCACGGGCGCGGCGAGCAGGGGCGAGGCGAGCCACCTGCCGAGCGTTGCGCGTCCGCGCGCCAGGGCGGCACACAGGGGCAGCTGCACGCTGCCGTAGGCGAGGGCGAGACCCGGCCAGCCGTGCGTCAGATCGAACACGCTCGCCGCGCTCAGCATTGCCGGCCCGCCCCACCGGGCGTCCCCTCGACCGCCCTGGCGCGCCGGTTGGCCGCCCGCGCGGCAGGGCCGCTCCCGCGCTCGGGCCGGTACCAGATTTCCTGGATGCAGCGGCGGTGCCGCTCGAGCCCGCACTGGATGACGACGTCGATGAGCAGGTGCAGCAGGCTGCGGATGTCGCGGCGAGCGAGCTGCCGGCCGCCCGGACTTTGCTTGACGAGCAGCATCAGTTGCTCGAAGGCGAGCGATGCGCTCGAGGCGTGTACGCTCGTGATCGAGCCGGGGTGTCCCGAATTGACGTTGCGCAGGTAATCGAAAGCCTCCCCGGCGCGCAGCTCCGCGAGCAGGATGCGGTCGGGTTTCATGCGCAGGCAGGCCTCGAGGAGCTGCGTGGGCGTCACCCGCGAGAGCCCCTGGTCGTCCTTGCTGTAGAAGAGCCGCACATGGTTCGGATGGCTCTCGAGATTGAGCTCCGGGGCATCCTCGATGGTGATGAGACGCTCCTCGGCGGGAATCTCGCGGATCAGGGCCTTGGTCCAGGTGGTCTTGCCCGAACCGGTGGGACCGGACACCAGGATGTTGCGCCGGCTGCGCACCGCCAGACGCATGAATGCCTCGTAGTGACGCGCCGCGAGCAGTGCGCGCAGCTGCCGCTCCACCTCCTCGGGCGCCTCGTCCGCGAGACGCGTGTCGCGGAAGATCCCGCGCGCGGCGAGCTCTCCGACCGACCAGAGCACCTGCGCGGGCAGTCGGATGTTGATCGCGACCGCGCCCGGCAGCGTGGCCGGCGGCAGCGCGATCTGCACCCGCTCGCCACTCGGCAGGGACCCCGAGAGCAGCGGCGCCACCTCGTCGACGCGCTGGCGCGTGTAGTGGGCCACCAGCTTGGCGAAGCGCCGGCACCACTCGAAGTCCGCCGCCGGCAGCGCCTCCCGGCACCAGCCGCCGCTCGTCTCCAGAAACACCTCGCCGGGGCGGTTGATGCACAGCTCCGTGACCCCGGGCCGCTCGAGAAACGGCCGCAGCACCCGCAGCGTCAGCTGCAGCGCCGTGGCCGGCCCGGCAGCGGCGAGTGCCGCCGTGCCGGCCGCTGGCGCCTCAGCGGCGGGCGACGAGCTCATACACGGACCTGAAATCGACGTCACGCGCCACCAGCACCTCGATCCGCGCCCCATTGGGCACGACGATGGTGGGCGGAATGTTCACCGTGCCGCGCAGCGCCTCCGTCAGGACATTCTCCGACAGGGTCGGATCGACCACGACCGTTCCGGTACCGGACTGCAGCCGTGACTGCACCACCGCACCGAGGGTGGACACCAGCAGTGCCGCCCCGAAGCGTTGCCAGAAATGCCGCTCGACCCTGCCGGTCAACCCCGAGCGCCCCAGCGCATCGGTGCCCGGGGAATCGAGCCGCACGACAACGCCCGAGGGAGTACGCGCTTCGCTCCAGATCACGAACACCCGCGCCATGCCCTGGCGCACCCGACCGCGGGTTTCCCCGATGAGTTGCGTGCCCCGCGGCAGCAGCACCACCGTCCCATCGGCGCTGAAGGTGTCGCTCGCCGTAACGCAGGTCGTCATGCCGGGCAGCGTCGAATCGATCGCCGTCTCCAGCGTGCAATCGATGAAAGTGCCCTGGGCGAGCAACAGCCGCTGTTGCGGCAGCAGCTCGGCGCGCGTGGCGCGCAGCACCGTCGGGCGCAACAGCCTGCCCAGGGCAGCGGATCCGGAGCGCTCGCGCACGCCCTCGAGCGCATCGGCGGCACCCGATGCGCCGCCCGCGGTCGGCGAGCCGAGCGCCGATCTCGGCGATACCCGTCACCAGTGCTTCGTAGGGGGAGAGCTGTGGGTCGGCGGCGAGGACGGCGCCGGCCATGGCTGCAGGGAGCTCCTCTGAGCCGGCGAAGAGCACGTCGCGCTTGTCTGCGAAGTAGCGGGAGAAGGTCCGCCGGGTCAGCCCGGCGTGCTCCGCGATCTGGGCGACCGTGACATTGTCGTAACCGCGCTCGACGAACAGCGCCATCGCCGCCGCCGTCGAGCGCGCCGCCGCCTCGGGGTCCCACCTGGGCACGCCACAAGCTTACCGGTGATGTCGCACTGAGACGTGGGACCATTATGCTGGTGATGACACAGTGCGACATGAGACTA
>JAKAFQ010000517.1 GCA_021817875.1 Pseudomonadota bacterium | reverse complement strand
CCGCTCGCACGTGCTCGGCGCCCTGCAACAGCTGCGCAGGATCCCGCTGGTCGTCCGGATCCTGCTGGCCAGCCTGCTGATGCGCTTTGCGCTGCAGACGGTGCCCGCCACCTGGCCCTATTTCACGATGCACCAGTTCGGCTGGACGCCGCTCACCGTCGGGTACAGTCTGGGCATCTACGGCGCGACCAGCATCCTCGGACAGGGCTTCCTGGTGGCGCGGCTGATCCGCGGGCTGGGCTCGCGCTGGTGCACCCTCATTGCCCAGTGCCTGAGCCTCGTGGGCTTGATCGGCTTCGCGTTCGCGCCCATCGGCGCCGTGGCCATCGCGTTCATCATTCCGGGCGGACTCGGCTACATGACCGGACCGACCATGACGGGCATCATGTCGCTCGCCACCCCTGCCGAGCAGCAGGGCGAGCTGCAGGGAGTCATCGCGAGCATCACCAGTCTGTCGATGATCGTAACCCCGCCGGTGATGACTCATGTTTTTCGCAGCTTCAGCGCGGGCGTCGGCGGGCTGGTGTTTCCCGGCGCCGAGTACCTGCTGGCCGCGGCGCTGGCCGCCGTGTCGAGCGTGCTGTTCTGGCGCGCGACCCGCAGCCTGGCGGCACACCCAGTGCCATCGACCGGCGGCCCTTCGGCGGCGCTGAGCAGCGGCAGCCCGCCGCGCGGCTGACCGGCCCGCGGACGCATTTTTGGAATCGCCCATATGAATTTCCGGTCAGGGCGCGGTTCGCGGCGGCCCACGGCATGCATGGATTGCTTTATTTTATCCGTAATTTGCCTTAACATTTTTTGGAATTCTCGTTCTAGTCCATAACATCACTCACCGCGCCAGGCACCCCACCTCGGCGAATCCGACGGAGCCTCCCCATGAAATTCGGCATCGCCAACGCCATCCGCAATCATCCCGACCGGCCGTATCGCCTGGAAGACGTTTACCGGGACTACATCGATGATGCGATCCTTGCCGAGGAACTGGGCTTCGATTTCTCGTGGTACGGCGAGCATCGCATGACCCCCTGCCAGTGGACGCCCTCCCCGCTCACCGTGTGCGCGTGGGTCGCCGCCAAGACGCAGAGGCTGCGTGTCGGGCCGCAGGTGCTGTGCCTGCCGTTCCACAACCCGCTGCGGGTCGCCGAAGATGTCGCGGTCATCGACCTGATGTCCAACGGTCGCTTCGATTTCGGCGTCGGCGTCGGCTCGCAGTTCGAGGAATTTCGCACGTTCCGGCTCAATCCGCAGGAGCGCAACGGGCGCACCTGGGAAGCCATCGACTTCATTCGTCGCTGCTTCACCAGCCCGGAGACCTTCAGTCACAAGGGCAAGTACTTCGATTTCCCCGAAGTGACCATGACCACCCGACCCTCGCAGGCGGATCTGCCCATCTGGTGGGGCGGCATGGGGCCACGCAACCTGGCCAATGCCGCCAAGCGCGGCTTCCACCTGATGGCCGGCGGCTCGAAGGAAGGCTCCGAAGCGTACGATGCCGCCCTGCGTGCAGCCGGTCGCGACCCATCGCAATTCAACATCGGGCCGATGACCTTCACCTGCATCGCGGACACCGAAGAGCAGGCCTGGGAGGCGAGCCTGGAAGGCATCCACTACTTCATCAATTTCTACGCGCTGCGCCGCAATCTCGACGGCGAGCTGCCCGGACCCCAGGCGGAGGTCACCCGGCAGATGATCCGCGAGAACAACCTGAAGATCAGCGGGCACCTCGCCCTGGCGGTCGGCACGCCCGACCAGGTGGCGCGACATTTCGAGCGGATCCGCGACGGCGAGGCCGGCCGCATCACGCACATCGTGTGCTCGCCGCGGCACGCCGGCATGAGCACCGAGGCGGCGCACCGCACGCTGCGCTATTTCGCCAAGTACGTCATGCCGATTTTCCGTTGAGGTCCGTCATGAGCCACGCTGACCGCAGGCTGCGCTTTGCCTACATGGACCACTGGCGCATCGACGGCCCACAGGGCTATGTGTCCCAGTACAGCTCGGTGCGCCTGCTCGATTCGTTTCTCAAGCAGATCGCGGCATTGGGATTCGAGGGCATCGAGACTTTCGATTTTCACCTCGGGGTCCTCACCGATCTGTTCGGCGGCCTGCCGGCGGCCCGGGAATTCATGCAGGAACGGGGCATCGAGCGCGTCGTCAGCCTGTTTCACGCCGTCATGTATCGCAACGGCGTGAGCCAGGCCCATGATCGCTCGACCCATCAGGGGCTGTTCGATCACGCGCACCACATCGTCCGCAGCGCCGCCGGACTCGGTGTGGAAAATCTCATCGTCATGCCCGCCGGGCAGTACTACGACGTCGAACCGGTCACCGATGAGCGCATCCGCGCCTGCGCCGAGCTGTGGAGCCGCGTCGGCAGGATGAGCCTGGATTACGGCATCAAGACCTGCTGTCACCACGAGTTCTACTGCGGTATCCACCATGGCGAGCAGATCCGGAAATTCTACGAGTGGAGCGATCCGCGCCACGTGTTCTGGTACTGCGACACCGCGCAGCACGTGATTGCCGGCGTAGATCCGGTGGACCTGTATCTGAAGCTGCACGACCGTTGCGGCGGCTTTCACCTGAAGGACACGCATCACGTCGACCGGGTCGAAGATTACCGGCAGCGGCCTGAATCGGAAGTCACCGCCAAAACCACGCCCCGCTGGTTCTGGGAGATGGGCACGCCCGAGGGACTGGTCGACTTTCCCGCGCTGTTTGCCGCCATGAAAGAGTACGGCTACAGCGGCTGGGTCAGCGTCGAGCACGATAAGGCCGATATCGGCGGGGGCAACTACCCGGCGAGCACCGCGATCGCCGCCTGGTACATCCGCAATGTCCTGCAGAAGATCTACTGCTGAATTCACGGACGCACGCGACCATGAAAGATCAGAACATTCCCTTCGAAGGCGCCATCCGCTGGGGCCATGCATTCAATCAATGGAAGCTCGGCTGGCAGGGATTCGCGCGCGTCGAGGACAACATTCGCGCGCTGAAGATCACCTCTGCCAGCGGCTTTCGCTGCATCGAGCTGCCCGCCGGGACCGGTCCCTGGGACCCGCTGGGCCGGCCGGAAAGCATCGCGCAGCACTTCGGCTCGGTGCGCAGGTTCGCGGCCCAGCTGGACGACTGGGGCATCGCGCGCATTCCCGGTGTGTTTTTCGATCCCGGACAGCTCAGCTTCGAAGAGGGTCATTTCGGCCTGTGCGGCACCGCCCGCGCCGATCACGTGCTCATCCGTCAACAGGCTGGCGTGCATGCCCGCTTCGTCGCCGAGGTCGGCGGCGAATATCTGGTCATCCAGCCGTTCCCGCCCTACTGGCGCTCAGGCGAGCTCACCGCCGCCGCCCTGGGTGAGGTGGCGGATCTGATCAACGCGATTGCCGAGGACAATCGCTCGCTCGGCCTCGACACCTTCATCCATCTCGATGCCCTGTCCTCGCTGCGCGCCGCGGAGCAGATCGAGTCGCTGCTCGAGCAGTGTCCGGCGCCGGGCATCGGGCTCGCATTCGACACCGCCGAGCTCACCATCGCCGGACACGACGTGGTGGGGCTCTATCGGCGTTTCCACCGCAGGGTGCGGCACTTTCATTTCAAGGATGCGCTCGCGGTCGATACGCTCGAGGAATACAAGCTGCCCAACGCCGAGCGCGCCAGATCGGA
>JAKAFQ010000516.1 GCA_021817875.1 Pseudomonadota bacterium | reverse complement strand
GCCGATGCGTCGCTCGAGCTCCGCGGCCAGCTCCGGATGCGCCTTGCGGTAGCGCTCGAGCAGCTCCCGCCAGGACTGCTCGGCCGCCGCGCCCCGCGCCCGATGATCCCACTGCGCGCGCAGCTCCTCGGGAATGACGAACGGCTCGTACGGCCAGCCGATGGCCTTGCGGGTCGCGGCGACTTCCTCGACGCCGAGCGCCTCGCCGTGCGCGTGCTGCGTGCCCTGCTTGTGGGGCGCGCCCCAGCCGATGATGGTCTTGCAGCAGATCAGCGTCGGGCGGGCCGTCTCGGCGCGCGCGGCGCGAATCGCCGCCGCCACCGCCTCGCCGTCCATGCCGTCGACGTCCCGCAGCACGTGCCACCCATAAGCCTCGAAACGCTTTGGCGTGTCGTCGCGGAACCAGCCCTTGACAGGCCCGTCGATGGAAATGCCGTTGTCGTCGTAGAACACGATCAGCTTGCCGAGCCCGAGCGTGCCGGCGAACGAGCAGGCCTCGTGCGAGATGCCCTCCATCAGGCAGCCGTCGCCGCAAAACACGTAGGTGTAATGGTCGATGACCGCCAGACCGGGGCGGTTGAAGGTCTCGGCCAGCAGCCGCTCCCCGAGCGCCATGCCGACCGCGGTGGCGAGGCCCTGCCCGAGCGGTCCGGTAGTCGTCTCGATGCCGAGCGCCGGCTCGCGCTCGGGGTGACCCGGGGTACGGCTGCCGAGCTGGCGGAAACGCTTGAGATCCTCGATGCCGAGCGGATAGCCGGTCAGGTGCAGCACGGAGTAGAGGAGCATCGAGCCGTGGCCGTTCGAGAGGACGAAGCGGTCCCGGTCGAACCAGTGCGGGTTGGCCGGGTTGTGCTTGAGGAAGTCCCCCCAGAGCGTCTGGGCAATGTCCGCCATCCCCAGCGGCATCCCAGGATGCCCGGAATTCGCCTTCTGCACCGCGTCCATCGACAGCGCCCGCAGACAATTCGCCAGCTCTCGCCGTGTGCTCATCACCAGTGACCTTTCAGCAAACAGTCCTGACTGGACATCGTTGCGGCCCGCGCCGCCTGATTCCCCGTCCCTGCCGCGAAGCGCACCCGGACAGACGCGCGCCCGCCGGATCGCGGCCAGGCCGCTCGCCCCGATCGCCCGTGGCCGTATGCGGCGCGTCCGCCCGATCCGGCGTGTGCCGCGGTGCCAAAGCGCTCCGGGCGATCCGCTCGCCGCTCAACCACACCATCCGTGCGCAGGCGCAACCCCTTCGCCGTGCGACGCAGGAGGGAAAGGGGGCGCATTGTCCCTTAGTGGCGCTCAATGCTCAATCGCCGTTTTCCCCGCCGGTCCCGGATTGGACGCGCGCGCGGGGCACCCCGTTGCCGCGTTCCCGGTTTGACATTGTCTCGAAAAAGCGCCGCAGGACGCGGCTTCGCGCCGCCGTTCTCAAACATCCGGCGCGCGGCGCGATCCAGTTCACCGCGGCGCGCGACAGCTCTGCTAACCTCAGCGACGTGAGCACTGTGCGGCTGACGCAATTCACAGATCTGCATCTGTACGGCGACGCGAACGGCCGGCTGCGCGGCGTGACCACGCTCGCCACGCTCTCGGCGGCGCTCGAGCACGCCCGCCGGGGCGTGTGGCCGCCCGATGCGCTGCTCGTCACGGGTGATCTGGTACAGGATGACCCCGCGGGCTATGCGCATTTCCGGCGGTTGTTCGGACCGCTGGGCCTGCCGGTGCTCTGCCTGCCCGGCAATCACGACCAGCCCGAGGCGATGCGCCGGGAATTGTCCTGCCCGCCCTTCGTGACCGCCAGCCACGTCGATCTGTCTCTTTGGCGGATCGTGCTGCTCGACAGTGTCATGCCGGGGAGCGCCGGCGGCGCACTGAGCGAGACGAGTCTGGCGACGTTGGACGGGCTGCTGGCCGATGCCGGCCGCCGGCACGCGCTCATCTGCCTGCATCACCACCCGGTGCCCTTGTCGAGTCTCTGGCTGGATCAGGTCGGTCTGTCGAACGCAGAGAGATTTTTCGCGGTCATCGACAGCCATCCCAACGTGCGCGGCATTGTCTGGGGTCACGTGCACCAGAGCTTCGATGCATTGCGCAACGGGGTGCGTCTGCTGGCGACTCCCTCGACCTGCGCACAGTTCCGTCCGTACGCCGAGCAGTTCGAGCTCGACCCGCGACCGGCCGCGTACCGGACCCTGGAGCTGCATCCGGACGGCGCCATCGTGACCGACCTGGTGTGGGTGAACGAAATCGCACCGCACAGCTCGATGAGCGCCGCCTGATCCGCCAGTGTGCGACTCAGGCGGCGTCTCCAGCGGACCGCCGCGTGGGCGCGCGCGGCGGCAGAGAACACCAGGCGTCGAATACCTCCGCAACCGGTATCTGGTCGGCGCGCGTGAACCGTGGAGGACCTCCGACGCCGATCACCGCCGAACCGCACGGACTGCGCGGCAGCACCAGCGACTGCGGATTGGCTCCCATGATCACCACCACCGGCAGACCGAGCGCCGCGGCGGCGTGCGCCATACCGGTGTCCATCGAGATCATGCTCTCGGCCGCCTGCATCAGCGCGAAGCTCTCGCGCAGACCGAGTCCGGCGATCTGCACGCCCTCGAGTCCGAGCGCCGCATGCAGCTCGCGCAGCAGCGGCAGCTCGCTCACCGCGCCGCGCAGCACCAGCAACGCGCCGGGCTGGCGGGCACGCAGCGCGTGCAGCAGCTCTCGCCAGCGCGCCACCGGCCACGAGCGGTCGTTGTCCGCTTCCCAGCGCTTGCGGCTGCGCGCGCTCAGGGTCCGCCCCGTACCCGGCTGGATGAGCACGAGCGGCCGGCCCTGCCAGCCGCGCTCGCGCAGCAGCGCCGCGCACTGCGCGCGCTCGGGCGCGAGCGTCGCGAGCCGCGGTGCCGCCGCTCCCGGCAGCGGATACTGCCCGGCGCTCAGGCCTGCGGGCGTACGCTCCGCCAGCCGCAGCAGCAGATCGACGTAGTGCTCACCCGGGCGGGAGCCGCCTTCGAGTAACACGCACCGTGCCGGCTCGATGCGGCTCGCCGCCAGCAGCCAACGGATGCGCCGGACCTGACGGGGCATCGCCTCGGCGACGTACACCGGTCCCGGCGCCGCGTGCCGCAACGCGCGCACCACGCTCATCCAGGCCGGCGTGAGTGCAAATGGCAGGTGCCGCGGCAGGCCCCAGCAGCGGCTCACGTCCGGGTGTGCCCGGTACACATCGCGGTTCCAGGAACCCGCGCCGACCACCAGGCACGGTCGGCCGTAGCGGCGGTGGAGCAGATTCAGCGCCGCAGTGAGCATGATCATGTCCCCGACGCGGCCGAAGAGGATCACGCTCGGCCTCAGCGCCGGCGACGGTGTATTCACGCCCCCTCCCTAGCCTCGATCCTCGCCGCACCCGCGTCGATCCGGGTCGCCGGCGCGCGGCAGCGAACGCCACCGCTCGATCACTTGCGCCGCGGAAATCTGGCTCACGTGGGGCGACTCGAGCGGCAGAACCGGAGACTGCCCGCCGCTGCGCGGCAGCCACACCCGGGCGGACTGGACGCCGTAGAGCACCACCAGCGGCAGGCACAGCGCGGCGGCAGCGTGCGCCGGGCCCGTATCGATGGAAATCATGCTGTCGGCGAGACAGCACAGGGCGAACAGCCGGCGCAGCCCGCAGGCGG
>JAKAFQ010000515.1 GCA_021817875.1 Pseudomonadota bacterium | reverse complement strand
GGTTCAAGGTCGCGTCCCGCTGCGCCTGCTGCGATGTCCAGACCGGCGAGGCTCGCCCGCAGCCATCACGCAGCATCGCAGCGCCTTCGGGCCAGGGCGATGAGCGCCTGGTTGTGCCGTTTGCCCTCCCGGATCTTGCGGTCGTAGTAGGCCCGCGAGACGGGATCGCGCAAGGCCGCGAAGGCCGAGAGGAACGGAGCGCGCTTGAGCACCATCGCGAGAACCGCAAGCTCACCGCGCTCCTCAAGGTCGCCAAGTTCAAGGAACGCAGCGCCTGCATCGAGGGCATCGACTACACTGCCTCCCGCGGATAGCCAAGACCCACATCCTCGAACTCGCACAGAACCGCTGGATCACCTCCCACCAATCGATCCTCATCAGCGGACCGAGTGGTGCCGGCAAGAGCTACCTCGCGCAAGCGCTCGGGCACAACGCCTGCCGCAGCGGTTTTAGCCCGACTTGTGGCCGCCAAGCTGATTCTGTCTTGATCCGGCCGGTATGAACGTGCATTTTCTTCCTCATCCGTCTTCTTCAGATCGGGGTCTTTGACCCGTCTTCTTCGGGTTTATTTCCGTTTTCTTCAGACTACGCCTGAGGGCGAGTGCGTGGCCGCTGGGGCTGCCTTTCTCGACCCCGTCGAGGAGCGGCTATGGCGCAGTCGGGACAGCGTAAGTGCTTATGTTGCGGCCAGTATTTTTATCCCGATCCGCGCAATTGCGAGCGTCAGCGCTTCTGCTCGACCCCGGCATGCCGGCGCGCGAGCAAAGCGGCCAGTCAGGCGGCCTGGCTGGCCCAGCCCCAGAACAACGGTTACTTCCGCGACCCGGTGCATGTCGCGCGCGTGCAGGCCTGGCGTGCCGGACATCCCGGCTATGGTCGTGGCAGAGCCCGCAGGCTGCCTGCGTTACAAGATCCCTTGATCACGCAAGTGCCTGATACGAGTGAGGAATGTTCCCTTCGTGATGAGATTGCGGCACCCCCGCACGCGTCGACGTTACAAGATCTCCTGGACGCGCCATCGCCCGTGCTGGCGGGGCTGATCGCGCATCTGTTCGAGGTGACGTTACAAGAGGACATTGCCGCCACGACCCGGCGCCTTGTACAACTGGGTCACGACGTCATCAACAGGAGCGGTCGATGAAGCCCCTCAAGCAGGTACTGCGGCCCGAGCGGCTGCGCCAGGTGCCGGAGCAGTTCAGTTGGGTTGATCAGGCACTCGTGCAGCGGCACTTCATTGATCGCTGCGACGTGTGCGCTGCGGCGCTCTATCTGCTCCTCATCACCGTGTCGGACGCGCGGGGCTTGAGCTACTACGGCGAGTCCACGCTCGCGGCGCGGCTGCACCTGAGCACCGGGGAGCTCCTCGCGGCGCGCGCGCTGCTCATTGAGATCGAACTCATCGCCCATCAGGCGCCGCTCTACCAGGTGCTTGCCCTTCCAGGTACAGCGCCGGGAATGCCACCGCGTGAGCCAGCACCGGCACGCCGCTTAAACGATGGCCCGGTGAGCCTGGCTCAACTGCTCGATCCGCTGGGGCGCCGCCGTGCTCAACTATGAGACCTTCTGCCAGATCCGCGACCACCTGAGTCGCCAGCGGCTCACCGTGGCACAGACCGCGCGTGCGCTCGCACTGGACCCGCGCACGGTAGCCAAGTGGGCCCGCGTAGAGCAGTTCCACCCGCGCGCGGGGGTGGCGCGCGTGAGCAAGCTCGATGCGTACAAGGGTCAGATCGTACGCTGGCTCGATGCCCATCCTTACAGCGCACAGCAGATCTTCCAGCGGCTGCGCGAGGCAGGCTACGGCGGCGGCCTCACCGTCGTCAAAGACTACGTCCACCGTATCCGGCCGCGCCACCCGGAAGCGTTCCTCAGGCTCGACTTTGCCGCAGGCGAATGCGCCCAGGTCGACTGGGGCGAGTTTGGTACCATCGCCGTGGGTTCCACGCGCCGGCGCCTGAGCTTCTTCCTGATGGTGTTGTGCTACAGCCGACGCATGTATCTGGAGTTCACGGTCTCGCAGAAGATGGAGTTCTTTCTGGCCTGTCATGAGAACGCGTTCGCGGCCTTCGGCGGCGTTCCAAGCCGGATCATGGTCGACAACCTCAAGTCGGCGGTATTGCAGCGCCTGGTCGGTGCTGCCCCGGTGTTCAATCCGAGGTACCTGGACTTCTCCCGCCATTGGGGCTTCGAGATTACCCCCTGCAACGTGCGCAGCGGCAACGAGAAGGGGCGGGTTGAGAATGGAGTCGGCTACGTTAAAAAAAATGGGTCTTCGTGATTTCGTGTGGGTAAAAAACGCTGCTCAATCACGCTGCGATGCCTATTTCTACAGGGTTTGATGCCTGTTGAGAAGTCGCAGAAACTTGGCATGATAGGCGGATGGCTAAATTACCCAAGCACCGCCGATTGGCGGACGCATATACCTTCCCCGGTTTCCGCCCGCTGCAACGTGTCGAAGGGATGTTCGGCGATCCCAAAGCGCGCCTCATCACGCTCGTGCGGCGGGGAAAAAAACGGTGTGCGGCGAATGTGGGACGGTCTATCACACCTGGTACGACCGCAAGCGCCGGCGGGTGCGGGATTTGCCCTGCGCCGACTACCGCATCTACCTCGACCTCGAGGTGCGACGCGTGGATTGCCGGCGCTGTGGCACGGTGAAACGCGAGCGGCTGGACTTTCTGGTCGAGAACGCACTGCACACGAAGCGCTTTGCGTTGTACGTGGGCCGGCGCTGTCGCGCTGGCACGATCCGGGACGTCGCCGCCGAGCTGCATTTGGACTGGCAGACGGTCAAGCGGCTGGAGATGGATTACCTGCGCGAACAGCTCCACCGCGCAGGGACTCCGGGACCGAAAGTCGTGGGAATCGATGAGATCTCGATCCGCAAGGGACACAGCTACCGCATCGTGGTGAGCGACCTGGAACGACGCCGCCCGATCTGGTTCGGCGGTGAGGACCGCAGCGAGGCGAGCATGGATGAGTTCTATCGATTTCTCGGGGAAAAGAAGGCCCAGCGCATACGGCTCACCGTCATGGACATGTGGAAACCGTTTCGCAATTCGACGACCAGGAACGCCCCGCAGGCGGCCATCCTGTTCGATAAGTTCCACGTCATGAAGCACCTGGGCGAGGCGCTGGATAAGGTCAGAAAATCCGAGTACGCGCGCCTTGAGGGCAAGCAACGCCACTTCATCAAGGGACAGAAATATACCCTGCTGTCGCATCCGCAAAACCTCACCGGTACGGCACGCAAGAACCTGAAGCTGCTGCTGGCGGCGAATAAGCGCCTGAACACCGCCTACCTGCTCAAAGAATCCTTCGGTCAGCTCTGGGACTACGAGCGCGAAGCATGGGCGTGCAAGTTCTTCGATAACTGGCGAGCAAGCCTCAAGTGGCAGCGCCTGAAGCCGTACGAGAAGTTCGCCGAGATGATCGAGCGGCACTGGGACGGCATCGCGGCTTACTGCCAGCCCGAGAATAAGGTCTCGCTCGGCTTCATCGAAGGGCTCAATAACAAGATCCGCGTCATCCAGCGCCGTGCCTATGGCCTGCGCGATGAGGAATACCTCAGGCTGAAGATCCTCACCTCGATGCTGCCGCCGATTTGATCGAAAAATGAGCAACTTTTACCCACTCGTTTTCACGATGACCCAACAATATGGGCTCTGTC
>JAKAFQ010000514.1 GCA_021817875.1 Pseudomonadota bacterium | reverse complement strand
GGCCGACGTTGCCGATGATGATGTTCTCCTCCGGAGCGAACGGCGAGCCGGCCGGCGGGAACACGATGAGCCGGCCGCCGGACAGTCCCTTGCCGACGTGGTCGTTGGCATCGCCTTCCAGCACGAAGGTCATCCCGCGAGGCATGAATGCGCCGAAGCTCTGGCCGGCGGTGCCCTTGAAGTGGATCCGGATGGTGTCCTCGGGCAGGCCTTCCGGGCCGTATTTGCGGCTGATCTCGCTGCCCGTGATGGTGCCGACCACCCGGTTGACGTTGCGGATCGGCAGTTCCGCGCGCACCGTCTCGCCGCGCTCGATGGCGGGCCGGCACAGCGGCAGCAGCGTCGTCAGGTCGAGAGAACTCTCCAGACCGTGATCCTGCTCGATCTGGCGGAACCGGCCGACCTCCTCGCCGACATCCGGCTGGTAGAGGATGTGGCTGAAGTCCAGACCCCGGGCCTTCCAGTGCTCCACGGCCTTCTTCATGCGCAGGCGGTCCACCCGGCCGACCATCTCCTCCACGGTACGGAAGCCGAGTTCCGCCATGAGCTCGCGCATGTCCTGGGCGATGAAGCGCATGAAGTTGACCACGTGCTCGGGCTTGCCGGCGAACCGCTCGCGCAGCCGCGGGTCCTGGGTTGCCACCCCCGCCGGACAGGTGTTCAGATGACAGACGCGCATCATGATGCAGCCCAGGACCACCAGCGGCGCGGTCGCGAACCCGAACTCCTCCGCGCCGAGCAGGGCGGCGATGACCACGTCGCGGCCGGTCTTCAGCTGGCCGTCCGCTTCCACCGCGATCCGGCTGCGCAGGTTGTTCAACACCAGCGTCTGGTGCGTTTCGGCGATCCCGAGCTCCCAGGGCAGGCCGGCGTGAACGATCGAGGTCTGCGGCGAGGCGCCCGTGCCGCCGTCATAGCCGCTGATCAGCACCACGTCGGCATGCGCCTTGGCGACGCCCGCGGCGATGGTGCCGACGCCCACCTCGGAGACCAGCTTCACGCTGATGCGCGCGTGGCGATTGGCGTTCTTGAGGTCGTGGATCAGCTCGGCCAGATCCTCGATGGAATAGATGTCATGGTGCGGCGGTGGGGAGATGAGCCCGACGCCCGCGGTCGTGAGCCGGGTCTTGGCGATCCACGGATAGACCTTGGTGCCGGGCAGCTGTCCGCCTTCGCCGGGCTTGGCGCCCTGGGCCATCTTGATCTGCAGTTCCCGGGCGTTGACCAGGTACTGGCTGGTGACGCCGAATCGTCCGGAGGCCACCTGTTTGATGGCGCTGTTTTTCGAGTCGCCGTCCGGGCCGGGGACGTAGCGGGCCGGATCCTCGCCGCCTTCACCGGTGTTGCTTTTGCCGCCGATGCGGTTCATGGCGATCGCGAGCGTCTCGTGCGCCTCCTGGCTGATCGAGCCGTACGACATGGCGCCTGACTTGAAGCGCTTGAGGATGCTCTCGAGCGGCTCGACCTCCTCGAGAGGCACCGGCTCAAAGGGCACGAACTCCATCAGCCCGCGCAGGGTGGCCAGCTTTTTCGACTGGTCGTCGACCAGCTTCGCGTAGGACTTGTATGTCTCGTAGCTGTCGGTGCGCACCGCCTTCTGCAGGCGATGGATGGACTCGGGGTTGAACAGGTGATGCTCGCCGTCCGAACGCCACTGGTACTGGCCGCCGGTCTGCAGGCTGTGTCCGTTCGTCCTGCGGGCCGGGAAGGCCGCGCGATGGCGCATCAGCACCTCCTGCGCGATGACCTCCAGGCCGATGCCGCCGATGCGCGAGGCGGTCCAGGTGAAATACTCATCGATCACGTCCTGGCGCAGACCCACGGCCTCGAAGACCTGGGCGCCGTGGTAGCTCTGGACGGCCGAGATGCCCATCTTGGACATCACCTTGATGACGCCCTTGGTGGCGGCCTTGACGTAGTTCCTGCACGCGAGCGTGGTGTCGATCTGGGTCACCAGCCCGTCGCGGATCATGCTCTCCAGGGTCTCGAACGCGAGGTACGGATTGATCGCCGAACAGCCGTAGCCGATCAACAGTGCGAAGTGATGCACCTCGCGCGCCTCGCCGGTCTCGAGCACGATGCTGACGCGGGTGCGCAGCCCCTCGCGGATCAGGTAGTGGTGCAGGCCGCTCACCGCCAGCAGCGCCGGCAACGCGGCGAACTCCCGGGTCACGCCCCGGTCGCTCAGCACCAGAATGTTGACTTCCTCGTCCTCGATCAGGCGGCGGGCCGCAAGGCACAGCTCCTCCATCGACTTGGTGAGCCCCTTCTCGCCGCGGGTGGCGCGGAACAGGCACGACAGCGCGCCGACCTTGAGGCCCGGCAGCGCGAGGCGCCGGATCCTCGCGAACTCCTCGTTGGTGAGGATCGGGCCTTTGAGCTCGAGCCGGCGGCAGTCGGAGGGCTGCGGCTGCAGCAGGTTGCCCTCCGAGCCGAGCCATACCTCCGAGGCGGTGATCAGCTCCTCGCGGATGCAGTCGATGGGCGGGTTGGTCACCTGCGCGAACAGCTGCTTGAAGTAATCGTAGAGCAGCCGTGGCCGGTCCGACAGCGCCGCGAGCGGCGCATCGTTGCCCATCGAACCGATCGCCTCGACGCCGCTCTTCGCCATCGGCGCCAGCAGCACCCGCTGATCCTCGAACGTGTAGCCGAAGGCGATCTGCCGCTCGAGCAGGGTGTCGGGATTGGATGCCGGCAGCTCCGTCACCGGCGGCAGGTCCTGCAGCTGCACCAGGTGCTGATCGAGCCATTGCCGGTAGGGCTGCTGCGCGCACACGGTGCGCTTGATCTCCTCGTCACCGATGATCCGGCCCTGCTCGGTGTCGACCAGGAACATCCGGCCCGGCTGCAACCGTCCCTTCTGCACCACGTCCTCGGGCTGCACATCGAGCACGCCGGCCTCGGAGGCCATGATGACCAGGTCGTCCCGGGTGACGTAGTAGCGCGAAGGCCTGAGGCCATTGCGATCGAGCACCGCGCCGATCTGTCTGCCGTCGGTGAAGGCGATCGAGGCCGGTCCGTCCCAGGGCTCCATCAGGCTGGAGTGGTACTGGTAGAACGCGCGCCGATCCTCGTCCATGGTCTGGTGATTGGACCACGGCTCGGGAATCAGCATCATCATGGCGTGCGCCAGCGGCCGCCCGGACAGCACCAGCAGCTCCAGCGTGTTGTCGAGCATCGCCGAGTCGCTGCCGCTGGGGTTGACCACCGGCAGGATCTTCGGGGTGTCCTCGCCGAACAGGTCGGACTCGAACAGCGCCTCGCGGGCCTTCATCCAGTTGAAGTTGCCGCGCAGGGTGTTGATCTCGCCGTTGTGGGCGAGGTACCGGTAGGGATGGGCGCGGTCCCAGCTGGGGAAGGTATTGGTGCTGAAGCGCGAATGCACCAGCGCGAGTGCAGTCTCCACCGACGGGTCCCTGAGGTCGGGGTAATACTGGGTGAGCTGCTCGGTGAGCAGCATGCCCTTGTAGACGATCGTCTTGTGCGAGAGGCTGCAGACGTACCAGTACTCCGCCCCGTCGACGGTGGATTCGCGGATCTCGCTGTACGCCCGCTTCCTGATGATGAACAGCTTGCGCTCGAATTCCATCTCGTCCCGAACGTCCGGGCCGCGCCCGATGAACACCTGGCGGATGAAGGGCTCGCCCGCCTTGGCCGTTTCGCCGAGCGGAGC
>JAKAFQ010000513.1 GCA_021817875.1 Pseudomonadota bacterium | reverse complement strand
GTGATCGAGGCGCACGCCCACTCGCGCAAACTGCCGCGCGGGGCGCTCAGCGGCAATCGTTTCTCCATCCGGGCGCGCGGGGTGTCGGCCGGCGATGCGCCGCTTGCCGAGCGCCTCGGCGCGATCGGCGCCCGCGGAGTGCCGAATTACTTCGGGCCGCAGCGCTTCGGCCGCGACGGCGCCAATCTCGAGCGGGCCGCCGCCGGATTGCGCCGGCTGCGGCCGCCCGAGCGCGGCTTCGTGCTGTCGGCGGCCCGCAGCCTGGTTTTCAACGCCGTGCTCGCGGCGCGTGTGGCGCAGGGCAGCTGGGATGGTCTCGAGGCGGGCGATGTGGCCGTGCTCGACGGCCGCGGCAGTCATTTCCCGGTCGAGACGCCCGATGAGACGCTGCGCGAGCGCTGCGCACGGCTCGAAATCCATCCCTCGGGCCCGCTGTGGGGCCGGGGCACCCCGCCGACCGGCGGCCGGGTGCGGGCGCTCGAGGAGGACATCGCGGCGCGCTACGGACCGCAGTGCGCGCTCGTGGCGGAGGCGGGCATGGCCGCGGAGCGGCGCAGCCTGCGCCTGGCGGTGCGCGAGCTCGCCTGGCGGCGCGAAGGCGAGGATGTGGTGCTGGAGTTCGTCCTGACCCGCGGAGCGTACGCCACGGTGGTGCTGCGTGAGCTGTTCGCGTTCAGCGATCAGGACGAGAGCAGCACATAGATCGCGCCGGTGCCGCCGTCGACCGCACGCGCCGAGACGTACGCCAGCACCGGATCGAGCCGGCGCAGCACCGAGGCCACCATGCCCTTGAGCACCGGGCCGCGGCTGCCCGAGCGCAACCCCTTGCCGTGGATGATGCGCACGCAGCGCCAGTGGTTGAGCAGGGCATGGGCGAGGAACGCCCGCAGCGCCTGGCGCGCCTCGGCGAGCGACAGACCGTGCAGATCGATCTCGCCCTGGACCCGGTAGCCGCCGCGGCGCAGCTTGCGCAGCACCGTCTGCTGGACCCCGGCGCGGTGGAACACCAGGGCCTCGCCCCCGGCGAGGGTCGGATCGTCCGGCTCCTGGCGCAGGCTTTCCTCGAGCACGGCCAGCCGGTCGGCCCGCGTGAAGCGGGCCGCGGGCCGGGGTTTCGGCCGTTCGGGCGGGCTCTGTGGGCCCTCGAGGGGCTTGACACCCCGGACGGCGTCACGGAACAGCCGGCTGTCATCCTCGGAATTCACTGAGAGGCTCCCGGGCGCTACCTCCGCCGAATTTGCTTCCAGTATAGTCGCGGCCTTCCCGAGGCAGGTTCTCGACGGATTGGGATTATTTGAACGCAGTGAAGATTCTGGTCAGTAATGACGACGGCTACCAGGCCCGCGGCATCCGCGTCCTGAGCCGGGTGCTCGCCGAGCTCGCCGAGGTCACCGTGGTCGCGCCCGACCGCAACCGCAGCGGCGCGAGCAATTCCCTCACGCTCGACATGCCGTTGCGCGTCCTGGAGGTCGACCCCGGGGTGTACTGCGTCCAGGGGACCCCGACCGACTGCGTTCACCTCGCCATCACCGGCCTGTTCGACTATGAGCACGACATGGTGGTGTCCGGCGTCAACGATGGGGCCAATCTCGGCGACGACGTGCTGTATTCGGGCACCGTGGCCGCGGCGATCGAGGGGCGGTTCCTGGGGCTGCCGACGCTGGCGGTCTCGCTGTGCACCTCGCCCGGCAGCGACGGACACTTCGAGACCGCGGCTCAGGTGGCGCGGCAGCTCGTCGCGCGGTTGCTCGAGCGGCCGCTCGAGGGCTCGCTGATCCTCAATGTCAACGTGCCGGACCTGCCGTTCGAGTCCCTGCGGGGGGTGCGCGGCACCCGGCTCGGGTATCGCCACCGCTCCGAGCCCATCGTACCGGCCCGCGACCCCCGCGGCCGGCCGGTCTACTGGGTGGGCCCGGCCGGTCCGCAGCAGGATGCCGGGCCGGGCACGGACTTCGAAGCCATCCGCGAGGGCTACGTGTCGGTCACCCCGCTGCAGATCGATCTGACGCGCCACTCCGCCCTGGGCACGCTCTCGAGCTGGCTGGAGGGCCTCGGTGGCTGACCGGCGCTTCAGCGGCATCGGGATGACCTCGGCGCGTACCCGGGACCGGCTGGTGCAGCGCCTGCGCGAGCAGGGCATCGGCAATCTCGCGGTACTCGACCGGATCCGCAACGTGCCGCGTCATATCTTCGTCGACGAGGCGCTCGGCAGCCGCGCCTACGAGGACACCGCGCTGCCGATCGGCTTCGGTCAGACCATTTCCCAGCCCTATGTCGTGGCGCGCATGACCGAGGCGCTGCTCGAGGCGGGGCCGCTGCGCAAGGTGCTCGAGGTGGGCACCGGCTGCGGGTATCAGACCGCGGTGCTGGCGCCGCTCGCCGAGCGGATCTGCACCGTGGAGCGCATCGGCGCGCTGCTCGAGCGCGCCCGGGAGCGGCTGCGCGAGCTCGGGATCCGCAACGTGAAATTCCAACACGGGGACGGCAGCGCCGGCTGGAAGAGCCAGGCGCCGTTCGATGCGATCCTGGTGGCCGCAGCGCCTCTGGCGCTGCCCGAGGCGCTGCTCGAGCAGCTCGAAGTCGGCGGTCGGCTGGTGGTGCCGGTCGGACCCGAGGGCGAGCAGGAACTGATGCGCTTCACCCGCGGCGAGCAGGCCATCCGCCGGGAGTCCCTCGGGCGTGTCGCGTTCGTGCCACTGCTCGGCGGGCGCGGTTGAGAGATGCGAGCGGTGCGCGACGCGCAGAAAAAATGACACGAGGTTGATTGCGCAAGCGGCTGAGATCGCTGTGAATCAGCTGGGACGCGCGGTGCCGGGGCATGCGCTCGCCCGCCCGCTGACCGGGCTTTGAAGCGTGCGCGCCGTGCCGGCGTGGCACATCCAAAACACTTGCAATCGGAAATGTGGCGTGTTTAACATAGGGCCGTCTCTCGATGGCGACAGACTGCCGGGCGAGAGACGGGAGAGGGCACAGGGAGGAGGGGGTGCTGAACAAAAGCAAAGGCACGCGACGACAAGAACAAAAGCAGGCCATCGCTGCAGCCCAGGCGCAGCATGGAGCGTCAACTTTAGACCCCTCCCCCTGTGTCTTCTGTCTGGCTACTCGAAGAACAACGCCGCGGCGACCCGCCGATCCTCACGCACCAGGATGTTGAATGTCCGGCACGCCGCGCCGAGCGTCATGACCTCGACGCCCACCCCGTGCCCGGTGAGCGCCGCGCGGATCGCGGGCGGCGCAAAGCGCTGCTCGGCACCGCTGCCGAGCAGCACGATCTGCGGCTCGAGCGCCAGCAACGCCGCCAGATGCGCCGGCTGCAAGGCCTCGAAACAGTGCGGCTCCCAGTCGGTGATCAGCCGATCGGCGGTGACGATACAGCTGGCGCGTATCGAGTGCTCCCCGATGCGCAGCTCCGACGGGGAGTAGGCGCGTACGACGTTGACGTGCGAGCCGGTCTCTAGAGTGAACTGCATTTCGCGCCTCGGATCCGCGTCCCGGCAGGTACGATAGCGCCGGTGCGCGAGATCGTCATCGTCATTTCGGATCTGTATCTGCCGCGGGATCTGGAGCCACTCGAGGCGGGCGGGGCGCGCGCCGCGGCGCCGCGCGGGTCGTTGCCGGGCATCGAGCACCTCACCCGTTTCGGCGTCTCGGCGCCGCTCGAGCAGGGCTGGCGCGGCTGGGTCGCCCGC
>JAKAFQ010000512.1 GCA_021817875.1 Pseudomonadota bacterium | reverse complement strand
CGGTGAGCCGCACGGAGAAGGGGCAGGAGGGGGTGAGACTTCTGATCCGGCGGGCCGGCTGATGGCGGCGGGGCAGGCATTGGACCGGGAGTGCGTACTGCAGGCGCTGCGCGCGGTGCTCGATCCGGAGCTGGGCTACAACATCGTCGACCTGGGCCTGATCTATCAGGTGGAGGTTGAGGCCGGCGTCATCACGGTCCGCATGACCATGACGACGCCGGGGTGTCCGGCGCAGGACTACCTCATGTCAGGCGTCCACGAGTGCTGCATGAGCCTTCCGGGAGCCACGGAGGCGAAGATCGAGCTCGTGTGGCTGCCGGCGTGGTCACCGCAGAAGATGACGCCGATCGCCAAGTCGCACTTCGGCATTCAGGACTGAGCGGCTGTGCGGCCGATCTGCACCTGCCAGGTGACCGGTCCCTGCTGCAGGTAATTCCAGGAAAACTCGCCGGTGTGCTCCGCTTCGAACTGGTAGTACAGGGGCTTCGGATCATGGTCGTTGACCAGCACGAAGCTCTCGCCCGGTGTGAGCCTGGCGTAGGTTTCGAAGATCCGGCGGTGACGCTCCATGGGGATGAGCTGGCGGACATCGAGAATCTCGGGTTGTGACATGGAAGACTCCTCCTGCTTGCGGGAATGTTGAACACGGGTCAGGCTGTGCAATGCGCCGTTGAAGCGTTCGGCCTCGCGGGGCCGCGACTGGCGCAGGACCGACCACGCCGAGGCGGCGAGCGTACACGCCGTGTGGCGCTGCGGCTGCCCGGCTTCCCCGAGTGCGAGCAGCGCGCGCACGAACAGACGGTCGAGCGCCGCAAGCACTTCGTCCGGTTCGCTCGCGCTCATCGCGACCCTGGATGGCCCGCGGGCGCACCGCTGCCGGGCACGATGCACACATCCGCCTCTGCGACGGGTTCACGGGACGGTGTCATGGTCTCGAGCGGCTCCGGTGCACGGCAACGCCTCCTGCGTCTGTGTCGATCCGGAATGAATGCTATGGCGGCGCGTGACCGCGGCGCCTTGATGCGCATCAAGCGCGGAATCGACGCCGGGATCGCGCGCCGCAACGGGCTTGCGCCGGTCCGTACCCGAACGCCGGTTCCGCATGCCAGGCGGGGACGGCCGACGAGCCCCCCCGGCCCCTGGGGCCGGGGCCGTCTCGGCCCCCCTCAGGCACCGCTTCGCGGGTAGCCGACCGTCTGGGCAAATGTGACGAACTGCTCCGGCGGCAGATTCAGCGCGCGGGTGAGTTTCGGATAGTCGATCGCTGCGCGGAATACCGTGCCCAGCCCTTCGGCCGCGCAGTGCAGGTACACGTTCTGGCCGATGAAGGCCGCATCCACCGAAGCATACAGGCGGCGCTCGGCGCGCGACAGCTCGCTCATCCGTTCACCATGCGCAACGTAGATCAGTTCGATGGGCGCGACACCCACGAAGTCCTGCAGTCCGGTCTGTGCGCGGATATCGGCGGACAGATGCGGCAACAGGGTGTTCTGCGCCGGCTCATAACGCCACACACCGCCGGCCATGGCCACCAGGATGTCGATCACCATGATGTGACGCCAGTACGGCGCCGTGCGTTCGCCTCCGGGACGGTTGATGCCGTAGGCGGCCCAGAGCAGATTCGACAGCGTCTGCAGGGCGAGAATCCGCTCGGAATACTCCCGCGTCGAGTGACGCAACGCGAGCGCGCCGCTCAGCGTCATGCCTGCGTCCTTTTGTGGGGGGGGAAGCGACAGGATGGCGCGGGCGGGCAATGTGATGGCGTTGCGCGACGGCAGCGACGCCGATCCCACCTGGTTTTCGCTCATAGCCGTCCGCCTCCCGTGTCATGCAGGCCTTTCCTGGCTGCAGGCCGTCTCATACACGCATCTGAGGGCGGCTGATCATTCGGAGAAATCCCTACAACCAACCGGCGCGGCCCGCGCCGGGCCGCGCCGGGCAGACCCGGCCGGTCACTGCGGGCTCTACGGATAGGCGCGCAGCGGACCACGGCTCACAGTGCTCGGGCAGGTCATGAGGCAATCCGCGGGCCTGCATGCGCCGCGTGTTGCCGCAGAGGAGAGTGTGGGCGCCGACCATCCCGCAGACGGTATCCGTGCGCCCGGGAACCAAACCCCGGTGCGACGCAGACGCGTGCCCTGGATCGGTCTGCTCGCCGGTGTGCTCGCAGTCGGGGTGATCGCGGCCGCGGCCGGCTGGTGGCTGATGCGCCCCGCGCCGCCACCGACCTATATCACGGCGCCTTTGAGCCGCGGGGACGTGTCGCGCACCGTCACCGCCACCGGCACGGTGAACCCCGTCATGACGATCATCGTCGGATCGTACGTATCGGGAGTCATCCGCGATGTTTATTGCGATTACAACACCCGGGTGAAGAAAGGGCAGCTGTGCGCCCGGATCGATCCGCGTCCCTACCAGGCGGCGCTCGCCCAGGCGCAGGGCCAGCTGAGGCGCGACAGCGCGCAGCTCGCGGGCGCGCGCGCGGACCTGGCGCGGTATGCGGTCCTCGTCAGGCAGAACCTGGTGGCGCAGATGACCTATACCGACCAGGGGGCGCTCGTCGAGCAGCTCGAGGGCCAGGTGCAGCTCGATCGTGCGCTGGTTTCGAATGCCGAGGTCAATCTCGGGTACACGAACATCGTCTCGCCGGTAAACGGCACGGTGGTGGCGCGCAACATCACGATCGGCCAGACCGTGGCGGCGAGCTTCCAGACGCCGACGCTGTTTCTCATCGCAACGGACCTGACGCGCATGCAGGTGGACACCAATGTGAGTGAAAGCGACATCGGCGCCATCAAGGCAGGTGACCCGGCGGAATTCACTGTGGAGGCCTTTCCGAACCGCACCTTCCGTGGCAGCGTCGTGCAGCTGCGGCAGGCGCCTCAGGTCATCCAGAATGTCGTCACGTACGACGCGGTCGTTGGGGTCGAAAATCCGGGCTTTGTGTTGAAGCCCGGCATGACCGCCACCGTCGGCATCATCACCGCGAGGCGCTCGGCCGTATTGCGCATCCCCGACCAGGCGCTGAGGTTCTCCCCGGGTGGCCCGATCCGGGCGAACGCCGCGGCTGCCGCGCGCAGCGTCCCGGCCCCGGCGAGCCAGGTCTGGGTGCTGCGGCAATCGCGGCCGGTCGCGGTCGCGGTCCGCGTCGGACTCGATGATGGCAGCTACAGCGAACTGCTGAGCGGGGATCTGCGCGCGGGCGAGGAGCTCATCGTCGGGGAGAAGCTCACGGTGGCGTCAGGCCAGGCCCACTCGTTCCGCTTCTGGCGTCTGTAGCGTCGGTGCCGCGGGCGGCGACGGCCATGGCATCCCCGATCATCGAACTGCAGCGCATCACCCGACTGTATCAGGTGGGGGGCGTCGAGCTGCGTGCGCTCGATGATGTCACGCTGACTGTCGGGCGGGGCGAGTTCGTCGCCATCATGGGCGCATCGGGGTCCGGCAAGTCGACGCTGATGAACGTCTGCGGCTGCCTCGACCGCCCGACCAGCGGACGATATCTGTTCGAGGGGGTGGACCTGGCGCGACTCGGCGAGCCGGTGCTTGCGCGGATGCGCAGCGAGCGGATCGGCTTTGTGTTCCAGAGCTTCAACCTGCTGGCGCGCACCAGCGCCATCGAGAACGCGGCGCTGCCGCTGTTTTACGCCGCGTCGGGCCCTCTGGGACGACGCGAGCGGCTCGCGCGCG
>JAKAFQ010000511.1 GCA_021817875.1 Pseudomonadota bacterium | reverse complement strand
CGTGCCGACGACGCGCGCGCCGGTCACCAGATCGTCGGCGCCGGAGGCGCGCGCGATGGCCTCGCTGTGCGGAAACTGCCGCGGGTTGACCAGAATGAGCTGCTCGAGCCCCATGTTTTTCATGGCGCGGGCGGCCGCCCCGATATTGCCGGGGTGGGACGGTTCGACGAGGACGATGCGGATATCGGCAGGCGCCATGATCGATACCCTACGGAAGCGGCGGCCCGCTGCAAAGCCCCCGCGGCCATCGAGGCGGGAGCCGGTCCCCCTACTCGAGCGGTGCGCGCGCCTCCGCTGCGGAGCGATGCAATTTGCTGTGGCGATAACCGTAGAGCGCATAAACGACCGCGCCGATGGCGGTCCACACGACCAGCCGCACCCAGGTGCTCGGCGGCAGCGTCACGATCATGGTGCCGCAGACCAGTGCACCGCCGATGCAGATGAACCACGGCGCCGGCACTTTGAAGGGTCGCTCCAGGTCCGGGCGGGTATGGCGCAGCACGAGCACGCCGATGCATACCGTGACGAAGGCCATCAGTGTACCGATCGACACCAGCTCCCCGAGCAGCCCGACCGGGAACAGTCCGCCCACGACGGCCGCGCACACCCCGGTGACGATCGTGCCCGTGGAAGGCGTGCGGAACTTCGGATGAATCTTGGCGAATATCTGCGGCAGCAGCCCGTCCTGCGCCATGGCATAGAAGATACGCGCCTGGGCGATGGTCATCACCAGCATCACCGAAGTCATGCCGAGAATGGCGCCGAGATCGACCGGCAGGCTGAACCAGTGCAGCTGCGGGTAGGTCTGCAACGCGAGCGCGATCGGCGCGGCGACGTCGAGCTTCTTGTAGTTGACCATCCCGGTGAGCACCGCCGAGGTCAGCACGTAGAGCAGCGTGCAGATGACCAGGCTGGAAAGAATGCCGATGGGCATGTCCCGCTGCGGGTTCTTCGCCTCCTGCGCCGTCGTCGAGATCGCATCGAAACCGATGTAGGCGAAGAAAATCACCCCCGACCCCGCGAACACGCCGCTCCAGCCGTAGAGCCCGAATTGACCGGTGTTTCTCGGGATGAACGGGTGCCAGTTGGCATGCTGGATGAACCCGAGGCCGAGCACGATGAACAGCACCACCACCGCGACCTTGAGGCTCACGATCACGGTGTTGAATTCCGAGGACTGCTTGATGCCTATGTAGCACACTGCGGCGAGCGCGGCCACGATGAGCACCGCCGGCACATTGAGGATGGCGCCCGAACGCGCTATGGAGAAACTGTCCGGCGCGATCTGCATGAACGGCGCATGAGACAGCATGTAGGGGATGTGCACGCCGAGTTCGCTCAGCAGCCGGTTGACGTAACCGGACCATCCGACCGAGACCGTCGCCACCGCGAACAGATACTCCAGGATGAGGTTCCAGCCGATGAACCACGCGATGCCTTCGCCGAGAGTGGCGTAGGTGTAGGAGTAGGCGCTGCCCGTTACCGGCACCATGGCCGCGAATTCGGCGTAGCACAGGCCCGCGAACGCGCAGCCGATCCCGGCGATGATGAACGACAGCACCAGCGCCGGTCCGGCATGCTGCGCCGCGGCGACGCCCGTCAGGACGAAAATGCCGGTACCGATGATGCCCCCGATACCGAGCATCGTGAGCGCAGTAGCCGAGAGCGTGCGGTTCAGCTCGTGGCCTGCGACATCCGCCGCCTCCGCCGCCTCTATTTCGGCGACCGTTTTCGTCGCTAAAAGCTGGCTCTTCATTCCGGGACTGTACACGCGCCGGTCCCGGAAATCGAGCTGGCCCGCCGGCCGGTGGAGTACGCTCAGCGCTCGCGCAACTGCTCGGGCACGAACGGCGCGAACAGCTCGATCAAGGCCCCATAAACCTTGGGCGTGCCGGCGATCACGTGGCCGCCCTGGCGGTATTCGCCCCCGGTCAGCGTGCCGATGTGCCCTCCGGCCTCCTGCACGAGAAGCGTGCCCGCCGCGGTGTCCCACGGCGAGAGCCCGATCTCCCAGAACCCATCGATCCGGCCCGCCGCGACATACGCCAGATCGAGCGCCGCAGCGCCCGGGCGGCGTATTCCGGCCGTGCTTTCCGTGGCCGCCCTGAGCATAGCGAAGTAGGCGTCCGTGTAGCGCGTGTCGCCGCGGAAGGGGAAACCCGTACCGATCAGCGCCCCCTCCAGCGTGCGCTGCTTGCTGACCCGGATCCGGCGGTTGTCGAGGTGTGCCCCGCCGCCGCGCGAGGTCGTGAACAATTCCTGACGCATCGGGTCGTACACCACGGCGTGCTCCAGTCGCCCCCTCTGCTGACAGGCGATCGACACCGCGAATACCGGAAAGCCGTGCAGGAAATTGGTCGTGCCGTCGAGCGGATCGATGATCCAGAGCGTATCGTGCTCGCCGCTGGCACCGCTTTCCTCGGCCAGCACGGCGTGATCCGGGTAGTGGCGGCGGATGATGCCGATGATCTCCGCCTCCGCCGCCCGGTCGACCTCGGAGACGAAATCGTTGCGTCCCTTGGTGCTGACCGTCAGCGCATCGAGGCTGTTGAGGCTCCGGACGATGACCTCACCGGCGCGCCGCGCGGCGCGGACGGCGATATTCAGAAGAGCGTGCACTTGAGCTTCGGTCCCGGATGCCCGGCATCCTCAGGGCAGATGATCGACGGCCGTCTTCCTGACGGTCGGAAAGAGGTGCTCGGCCGTCAGACCGCATTGCAGCGCGATCGCGCTCGAGATGTAGATCGACGAGTAGGTACCGGCGAGGATGCCGATCAGCAGCGCCGCGGAGAATCCCCTGAGCACCGGGCCACCGAGCACCAGCAGCGCCACCACCACGATGGAGGTCACCACCTTGGTCATGATCGTACGCGAGAGAGTCTGGTTGATCGCCTGGTCGAGCACCACGATCGGCGCAAGCCGCCGATTGCCCTCGAAGCGCTCGCGGATGCGGTCGAACACCACCACCGTGTCGTTGAGCGAGTAGCCGATGACCGCCAGCACCGCCGCCACCACGTTGAGATCGAACGAAAGTTGCGTGGCCGCGAAGAACCCCAGCACCAGGATCGGGTCGTGCAGCACGGCGAGGATGGCCCCGAGCGACAGCCGCCATGTATGGAAACGCCAGGCGATGTACATGAAAATCAGCGCCAGTGTGCCCGTCAGCGCCCAGATCGCGCTGCTCTCGAGCTGCGAGCCCACCTGCGGCCCGACCACGGACATCGAGATTCCCGATACCCCCGGATTGACCGCCTTCAGCGCCGCGTCCACGCGTGCGCGGATCTGCTGGATCTTCACGCCCGGCTCAGGTGGCAGGCGCACGGCAATCTGGCTAGCCGAGCCGACGTTTTCCACCACCGCGTCGTGAAACCCGGCGGCGGCGAGCTGAGTGCGCACGGCGGCCAGATCGGCCGCCACCGGAAAGCTCGCCTGGGCACTGACGCCGCCGGTGAAGTCGATGGCGAGATTCAGGCCACGGGTGAACAGCAGCGTGAGCGAGGTGATCATGAGCACGATCGACAGTCCATACCACACCTTGCGTGTGGCCATGAACGGGTAGTTGGTCTGATGACTGAAGAATTCCACGTGCGGACCCCAGGCAACCGGTTAGATGTGCAGCCGGGCGATCTTGCGCCGCCCGCCATACATGAGCGTCACCAGGGCGCGGCTGCCCATCAGTGACGTAAACATCGAGGTGGCG
>JAKAFQ010000510.1 GCA_021817875.1 Pseudomonadota bacterium | reverse complement strand
GTTCTGCATGGTGATCGGCGGCATCACCAAGCAGTTCAACGTGGCGCGCGCGGTGAGCGCGGATCTGGCCTATCTGCGCAGCCTGCCGGATGTGACCGCGGCGACCGTGACGACCGGGGTACCGCTCACCAGCGACGGCTTCCAGGAGCCGCTCGGCCGGCGCAGCGACGGGCACGGCACGACCGTCGCCGCCGATCTGCTGCCCGTGGACGAGCAGGGCCTGCGCGCACTCGACGTGCCGCTCGTCGCCGGACGAAATTTCCGCACCGACGAGGTCGCCCCGCAGTCCTCCGGCCACCCCTTTCACGACATCAGCAGCATCATCGTCACCCAGTCCGTCGCCCGCGCGCTCTTCCCGCACGGTCACGCCCTCGGCGGCACCGTCTACATCAACGGCGGCCAGCCGCTCACCATCATCGGGGTCACCCGCGACTTCATGGGACCGCATCTGAGCGGCTCGGCCTACAACACGGTGCTGCTGCCGACCATCGTCACCCAATTCGGCTTCTATGATCTGCTGGTGCGCACCCGCCCCGGCACGCTCGAATCGGTACTGCACCGGGCCAAGCGCCACATCGGCGCGACGCACGCAAACGGCATGATCGTCTACACCCCGACACTCACCGGGGCGCTGCGGCGCCTGCATGCCGGTCAGCGCAATCTCGTCGTGTTCCTCGCGGTGATCACCTCGATCATGCTGACCTTCTGCTGTTTCGGCATCTTCGGGCTCAACACCTTCAACGTCGGCAGCCGCACCAAGCAGATCGGCATCCGCCGGGCGGTCGGTGCGCGCAAGGGCGACATCGTTGCGCACTTCATGTTGGAGAATGCGATCGTGCTCACCGCCGGCCTGCTGCTCGGCGCACTGCTCTCACTCGCCATCGGACAGTGGCTGACCCGTCATGACGGCATGCCGCGGCTCGGTCCGGCCTACCTGCTCGCCGGCATGCTGGTCCTGGGACTGGTGGCGCAGCTGGCCGCATGGCAGCCGGCCCGGCGCGCCGCGCGCGTGCCGCCCTCGGTCGCCACACGGACGGTGTGAGGCCCGTTCGGGTACCATCCCCCGGGCATGGCCAAGCCCGGCAAAGATCCGCGCCTCGAGCAGCGGCGCATACTCGTCATCGACGACAGTGCGGCCGTATGCGCCGCGCTCGAGGTGCTCTTTGCCCTGCACGGGGCCCGGGTGATCGGGGCGGGCTCCCCTGGCGAAGGTCTCGCTGCACTGCGAGACGAGCCGGTGGACCTGGTGATCCAGGACATGAACTTCCGCCGCGAGGCGACGACCGGCGAGGAAGGCGTGGCGCTCTTTCACGACATCCGCCGTGCGTACCCGGATCTGCCGATTGTGTTGATGACCGCCTGGACGCACCTCGAGACCGCAGTGGAACTGGTCAAGGCCGGCGCCGCGGACTACATCGCCAAGCCCTGGGACGACGCGCGACTGCTCACCACCGTGCGCAACCTGCTCGACCTCGGCCGGGCGCGCGCCGAGGCCGGCGTACTGCGCCGGCGCCAGCGTGAGGCGCGCGCGGCGCTCGCGCTGCGTTTCAACCTGTGCGGCGCGGTGTACGAGAGCGAGGCGATGCACACGCTCATCGCCATGGCAACCCAGGTGGCGCACGCGGACGTCCCGGTGCTCATCACCGGTCCGAACGGCTCGGGCAAGGAGATCCTGGCCGACATCATCCAGGCCAACTCCGCGGTGCGTGCCGGCCCCTACGTCAAGGTCAATCTCGGCGCACTGCCGGGCGAGCTGATCGAGGCGGAACTGTTCGGCACCGAAGCCGGTGCGTTCACCGGCGCGCGGGCCCGGGTCGGACGTTTCGAGGCCGCCGACGGCGGCACGCTGTTCCTCGATGAGCTCGGCAACCTCGCGGCCGCCGGCCAGGCGAAGCTGCTGCGCGTGCTGCAGACCGGGCAGTTCGAGCATCTCGGCTCGAACCGCACGCGCAGCGCCCGGGTGCGCATCGTGGCGGCCACCAACATGGATCTGCGTGCCGCCATACGCTCCGGGGATTTCCGCGAGGACCTGTACTACCGTCTGAACGTGATCGAGCTCGAGGTACCCCCCCTTGCGGCGCGCCCCGAGGACATCATCCCGCTGGCATGCCACTTCCTCGAGGGCGCGCACAGCCTCAGCGCCGGCGCCGAACAGGCCCTCGTCCAGTATCCCTGGCCGGGCAACGTGCGCGAGCTGCGCAACGTGATCCGCCGCGCCTGTCTGTTGTCCGAGAGCGCGGAAATCGGCGCCGCGGCGCTCAGTCTGCCGGCCCTCGCGCGCGAGCCGGGCGATGCGCCGCAGCCCGAGCGCTCCGCCGTGGAAACGGCGCTCGCGCGCAGCGCAGGCAACGTCTCGCGCGCCGCACGCGAGCTCGGTCTGTCCCGCCAGGCACTCTACCGGCGCATGGAGCGTCTGGGTCTGAAGAGCGATCCATGATCGGCCGACTGCGCGGCTCGCTCGCCGGGCGGATCGGCATCGCACTTGCCCTGATGGCCGTGCTCACTGCCGTCCTCACCGCCACTGCGATGCGCTGGCTGCACTCCGGGGCGACGCTCGGGCTCGCGCTCGCGCTCGCGCTGTGCCTGCCGGCGCTGCTGTGGCTGGCGGTACGCGCCGCGCGGCCCTGGCGGCACACCCTCGCGGCGGTGAGCGGCGGCATCGAGAGCCTGCGCGATCGGGACTTCAGTGTCAGCATCGCCGCGCCCGTGCCGCCGGAGCTGCACGAGCTGGTGGACGCCTACAACGGTCTCGGCGAGCTGCTGCGCCGCGAGCGGTTCGATCTGTACCAGCGCGAGCTGCTGCTCGATACGGTGCTGCAGACCACGCCCGTCGCGCTCGTGCTCTGCACGGACTCCGGGCGCGTCGTCTTCGGCAACATCGCGGCGCGGCAGCTGCTGCACGGCGGCCGTCGCCTCGAGGGGCTCGAAGCGGCGACGCTGCTCGCACAGCACAGCGCCGAGCTGCGCGCCGCCGTCGCGGGCGAGGGCGATGCGCTGTTCACCCTGGGCAGCGGCACCGACAGCGAGGTCTACCGCTTCTCGCAGCGCGAATTCCTGCTGAACGCGCGTCCGCACCGGCTGTGGCTGCTCGAGCGCCTCACGCGCGAGCTCGCGGCGCAGGAGATCGCGGTGTGGAAGAAGGTCATCCGCGTCATTGCGCACGAGCTGAACAACTCGGTCGCTCCGATCAGCTCACTGGTGCACTCGGGCCGGCATCTGGCGGCCGAGGCCGACTCACGCGTCCTCGCACCGCAGCTCGAGCGGATCTTCGCCACCATCGGTGAGCGTACCGCCCATCTCGCCGCGTTCATCGACGGTTACGCGCGCTTCGCCAAGCTCCCCCAGCCGCGCCTTGCGCCGCTGCGCTGGGCGCCGTTTTTGGGCTCGCTTGCCGCCACGCTCGGCTTTCGCATCGAGGGCTCCCTGCCTGCGGCCGAAAGCCGCGCCGACGCCGTACAGCTCGAGCAGGTCATCATCAACCTGATCAAGAACGCCCGCGAGTCCGGCTCGCCGCCCGATGCGATCACACTGCGCGCCAGCGCGCAGGCGGACGGCGTGCGCCTCGAGGTGCTCGACCGCGGAACCGGGCTCAGCGAGCAGGCCCTGCGCGATGCGCTGCTGCCGTTCTTCTCGACCAAGGCGAGCGGCTCGGGACTCGGCCTGACGCTGTGCCGCGAGATCATCGAGGCGCACGGCGGACG
>JAKAFQ010000032.1 GCA_021817875.1 Pseudomonadota bacterium | reverse complement strand
CCAGTTCAGCGACGAGCTGTCCACGGTGATCGTGGAGACCCCCGAGGAAGTCTGGAAGGCGCACGGCCTGGACCGGTGCGACACCGCCGAGTCGATCGCCTTTTGCGAAGGGCTCTTCGGGGGCCATCTGGGGGGCCACCGCCTGCAGAGCAACGCCGGACACCTGCGCGGCTCGGCCTGGCTGAACTTCAACCGCGTCAACTGCCGCCGCTGGCACCACGGCAAGCTGGTGCTGATCGGCGATGCGGCCCATACGGCGCACTTTTCGATCGGCTCGGGCACGAAGCTCGCCATGGAGGATGCCATCTGCCTGACCCGCCACGTGGCGGCCGGCCAGGGCCTTGAGCAGGCCCTGCAGGCCTATCACGCGGAACGCAGCGTCGAGGCGCTGAAGATCCAGAACCCGGCCCGCAACCGCATGGAGTGGTTCGAGAACGTCGAGCGCTACGCGCACCTGCCCCCGGAGCAGTTCGCTTACAGTCTGCTCACCGGCAGCCAGCGCATCGGGCACGAGAATCTCAAGGCCCGCGACCCGCAGTTCGTCGCGCGCTACGAGCGCTGGCTCGCCGGCCGAAGCGGCCTCGGCGAAGCCCGCCCGCCGATGTTTCTGCCGTTCAGGCTGCGGCAGATGCAGCTCGCCAACCGCGTGGTGGTCTCCCCGATGGCGCAGTACTCGGCCACCGACGGAGTTCCCGACGAGTGGCACCTGGTGCACTACGGCGAGCGCGCCCTCGGCGGGGCGGGCCTGGTGTACACGGAGATGACCTGCGTCGGCCCCGAGGGACGCATCTCCCCGGGCTGCACGGGTCTGTGGAACGAGACGCAGCGCGAGGCCTGGGGCAGGATCGTCGACTTCGTGCATAGCCGCTCGCCGGCCAGGATCTGCCTGCAGCTCGGACACGCCGGGCGCAAGGGCTCCACCCAGCTCGGCTGGCAGGAGATGGACCGGCCACTGCCCTCGGGCAACTGGCCGCTGCTCGCCCCCTCCGCCCTGCCTTACCTGGAGGGGATCAGCGCCACGCCGCGCGAGATGACGCGCGCGGACATGGAGCAGGTGCGCGAGGCGTTCGTACGCTCCACCCGCCTGGCCGTGGCTGCCGGCTTTGACATGCTCGAGCTGCACATGGCGCACGGGTACCTGCTGGCGTCCTTCCTCTCCCCGCTCACCAATCGACGCGCGGACGCGTTCGGCGGCGACGTGCGGGGCCGGCTGCGCTTCCCGCTCGAGGTCCTCAGCGCGGTGCGCGCGGCCTGGCCGGCCGAGAAGCCGCTGTCGGTGCGCATCTCGGCCACCGACTGGGCCGATGGGGGGCTCTCGGGCGCGGATCTGCTGCTGATCGCCGGCGCCTTCAAGGATGCCGGCGTCGATCTGATCGACGTGTCCACCGGCCAGACCGTTCCCTGGCAGCAGCCGGTCTACGGGCGGATGTGGCAGACCCCGTTTGCCGATGCCGTGCGCAACGAGATCGGCATCGCCACCCTCGCGGTGGGCAATATCTACGAGCCCGACCACGTCAATTCCATCATCGCCGCCGGACGGGCCGACCTGTGCGCACTGGCCCGCCCGCACCTCGCCAACCCCGCCTGGACCCTGGAGGCGGCGGCCCGACAGGGCTACCTGGCACAGTGGTGGCCGCAGCAGTACCTTTCCGGCAAGCAGCAGCTGGAGCGCAACTTCGAGCGCGCCGCTCAGCTCAATGCCACCGCACCAAACCCCGACAGCGCCTTCCATGACTGAGCACTCCGCCACTCTGGCGGGTCGGCATGCGGTGGTCACGGGCGCCGGCCGCGGGATCGGCGCCGCCATCGCCGCGGCGCTCGCCGCAGAGGGTGCGCGCGTCTCGCTGCTCGGGCGGGATGCCACGCGGCTCGCAGAGGTCTCGGACCAGGCCGGTGGCGCCGAGCGGACGTTGCCGATTCGCGCGGACGTTGCCGATCCGACGTCGGTCAGGGAAGCCTTCGCCGCCGCGCGCCGCCGGTTTGGTCCGGTGCAGATACTCATCAACAATGCGGGCCTGGCGCCCGCGGCGAAATTCACCGACACCGACGAGGCATTGTGGAACCGGGTGCTCGCGGTAAACCTGACCGGCAGCTATCTCTGCTGCCGTGAGGCGGTGCCGGACATGCTGCAGGGAGGCTTCGGACGGATCGTCAATATCGCCAGCACCGCTGGCCTGCGCGGCGCGGCCTACATATCGGCGTACGCGGCCTCCAAACACGGCCTCGTCGGTCTGACACGCGCATTGGCATTGGAATTCGCGACACGCAACATCACGGTGAATGCGGTCTGTCCCGGCTACACCGACACGGACATCGTGAAACAGGCGCTCGGCAACATTCAAGCCAGAACCGGGCGCAGCGAGCAGCAGGCGCTGGATGCGCTGCTGAACAGCAACCCACAGCGGCGTCTCATAGAGCCGCGGGAAGTCGCCCACGCGGTGCTCTGGCTGTGTCGTCCCGGCACGGAGAGCGTGACCGGCCAGAGCCTCGTGATCGCGGGAGGAGAGGTCACCTGATGGCAAGCAGCAAGATCGTCTTGAAATCCGTTCCGGCCGCGGTCGATGCGGAGACCCGCGTGCATAACGATCACCACGCCTCCCTTCGCCTCTGGCTGCGCCTGCTCTCGTGCACCGGTCAGATCGAGAATCGCATCCGCCAGAGACTGCAGTCGAGATTCAATACCACGTTGCCCCGCTTTGACCTGATGGCCCAGCTCGAGCGGGTTCCCGAAGGGCTCAAGATGAGCGAGCTGTCGAAGCGCCTGATGGTGACGGGAGGCAACGTGACCGGCATCACCGACGGACTGGAGCGGGAGGGACTGGTAGTGCGCGAGGTGGACCCCGCCGATCGTCGGGTCTACCGGGTCAAGCTCACCGCCGAAGGCGCACGTCAATTCCAGCGGATGGCCGTCGAACACGAGCAGTGGCAAAACGACTTTTTTTCGGTGCTCTCCTCCCGGCAGAGAAAGCAGCTCCTGGAACTGCTGGGCGAGCTCAAGGCACACGTCATCGGCACCAGAGAGGAATGACATCATGAGCGCGGCAAGCGAATTCGACCCGCAGGCGTATCGGCCGCAGCATTTTCTGTGGCGGCAGGAGGGACGCATAGGGGTGGTGACGCTCAATCGGCCGGAGCGCAAGAATCCGCTCACCTTCGACTCCTACGCCGAGCTGCGCGACCTGTTCCGCGCATTGAGCACGACGAACCGCGTTCGGACGATCGTCATCACGGGCGCCGGAGACAACTTCTGCTCTGGCGGCGACGTGCACGAGATCATCGGTCCGCTGACGCAAAGGACCGCGCAAGGCCTGCTCGATTTCACCCGCATGACCGGCGACGTGGTCAAGGCAATGCGGGCCTGTCCGCAGCCCATCCTGGCAGCGGTCGATGGCGTGTGCGCCGGCGCCGGCGCGATCCTCGCCATGGCGTGCGACTTCCGGCTGGGCACGCCCCGGACGAAGACGGCGTTCCTGTTCACCCGCGTCGGCCTGGCCGGATGCGACATGGGCGCCTGCTCCATTCTGCCGCGCATCATCGGCCAGGGTCGCGCCTCGGAACTTCTTTATACCGGACGTTCGATGTCGGCCGAAGAAGCACTCGCCTGGGGGTTCTTCAACCGGATCGTGGCGCCGCAGACCGTCCTCGAGGAGACGATGCAACTCGCCGAGAGGATCGCCACCGGGCCGACGTTCGCGCACGCCATGACGAAGAAGATGCTGCATGCCGAATGGCACCTGCCGGTCGATGCGGCCATCGACGCGGAAGCGCAGGCACAGGCCGTGTGCATGCAGACCGAGGACTTCCGGCGCGCCTATCGCGCATTCGTCGCCAGGCAGCAGCCTCACTTCGAGGGGGATTGAGCCCCGTGGCGAACAGCAGCTGCCTCGATTGGCCGTTTTTCACCGACCGGCACCGTCAGCTGGCCGCGGATCTGCACGCCTGGGCTGCGGCACGGTTCTCGCAGCGCGACATGGCGGAGGACCGTGAATCGGTCGATGCGGCCTGCCGCCGGATCGTCCGCGACCTCGGCAAGGCCGGCTGGACCCGTTATTGCCTGTCCGCGGCGGCCGATCGCGGCGCGGCGGACAGCTTCGACGTGCGTGCGCTCGCCTTGATCCGCGAGACTCTGGCACGACACGACGCCCTCGCGGACTTCGCGTTCGCCATGCAGGGCCTCGGCAGTGGCGCCATTTCTCTGGCTGGATCGCAGGACATTCAGGCTCGCTATCTGCCTCGTGTCGCCGCAGGCGAGGCCATCGCGGCCTTCGCACTGTCCGAACCCAATGCCGGATCGGACGTCGCGGCGCTGCAATGCCGCGCGACACGCACCGCGGACGGCTACAGACTCGACGGCGAGAAGACCTGGATTTCCAATGGCGGAATCGCCGATTTCTACTGCGTGTTTGCGCGCACCAGCGCACCGCAGATTCGTTCCGACGGCACTACTTCGGCCGATGGGATCAGCGCGTTCGTGGTCGATGCCACCGCGCCGGGACTTTCGATCGCGTCGCGGATCGATACGCTCTCGCCGCATCCGCTTGCAACCCTGCAGTTTCAAGACTGCCGCGTGCCGGCAGCGCAGCGCCTCGGCGCCGAGGGAGACGGGTTCAAACTCGCCATGCGCACCCTCGATGTGTTCCGGACCTCGGTCGCCGCCGCCGCAGTCGGCTTTGCCCAGCGGGCACTCGATGAAGCCCTCGCCCATTGCACCGACCGGCGCCTGTTCGGACGAAGTCTCGCGGATTTTCAGCTCACCCAGGCGGCGCTCGCCGATATGGCGACCGGCATCGATGCTGCGCGCCTGCTGACCTACCGGGCGGCCTGGCTGCGCGACCGCGGGGAACGCGCCACGGGCGAGGTGGCCATGGCGAAGATGGCCGCCACCGAAACCGCGCAACAGGTGATCGATCGGGCCGTACAGATGTTCGGCGGCCGCGGTGTGCGCCGCGGCGAGATTGTCGAGCGGCTGTATCGGGACATTCGCGCGCTGCGCATCTATGAAGGAGCCACTGAAGTGCAGAAGCTGATCATCGGCCGCGCTCTCATCCAACGCGCGGCAGGGAGACCCTCGTGAGCACGCCGAGATCCCTCCAGCCGTCGGACTGGCCGCGTCCAGCGGGCTACAGCAACGGCGTGCTGGCGCAGGGCCGCCAGGTGTTCATCGCGGGCCAGATCGGCTGGGACCCGCTCACGGGCCGCTTCGCGAGCACATCCCTGGTCGATCAGGTCACCCAGGCGCTCAAGAATGTACTCGCCGTGTTGGCGCAGGCGCAGGGCTCGCCTGAGCACATTGTGCGGATGACGTGGTATCTGGCGAGCCGGGATGAATATCTGGCGCGGCTCAAGGAGATCGGCGCGGCCTACCGCGAGGTGATGGGCAAGCATTTCCCCGCCATGACCGCCGTACAGGTCGCCGGCTTCGTCGAGGCGGACGCGAAGGTCGAGATCGAAGCAACCGCCGTGGTGCCGTGACCCACCCGCGCCATCCCGGTCAGATGACCAGCCCTTCGTACAGACAGCCCATCGCGCCATCCAACCATGTGGCGACCGCCTGAACGGATCCGGCATACCCCCTCGCCCGGCCGCTGGCCCAGCGCCGCCGAGGCGGCCGGTTCACGGCTGTTCTCTCCAGTGCGGCTCGCAGGCCTGACGCTTCGGCAGCGCACGTGGATTCCGGCCATGGTCCCGTGGCGCGCAACCGCCGAAGGATTGGTGACCCAGGAGGTGCTCGAGTGGTACGAGCGGTTTGCGCGCGGACGCCCGGGGGCGCTCGTGGTGGAGGCCACGGGCATTCGGGACGTGCCGAGCGGACCGCTGCTGCGCATCAGCCACGATCGGTTCCTGCCCGGCCTTCGGGAACTGGTGCGCGTGGTGCGTGCGGCGAGCGGCGGCGAAACGCGACTGCTCATTCAACTCATCGACTTCCTGGCGATCCGGCGCCGGCCGGACCCCTCGAGGTACTTCGCGGAGTTTCTTGCGATCTCGAACCGCCACCGACAGGCGCAAGGCGATCGAGATGCCTCGGACGAGGAGGTGCGGACATGGCTGGCCGCACGGCCGTCTGAGGAACTGGCGCAGATCCTCGACCGGCGGGAGCTCGAAGCCCTCGAGTATGGTTACCGGGAGCGTGTCACCGACACCCATCTGGAACACATCCGCTCACTGCCCTCGCAGCTCCCCGACCTGTTCGCGAACGCGGCGCGGCGTGCGCGCGAATGCGGTTTCGACGGCGTCGAGCTTCACTATGCTCACGCGTACACGATGGCCTCATTCCTTTCCCGACACAACGTGCGCACCGACGGTTACGGCGGCGAGATCTCCAATCGCGCGCGACTGCCGCTGGAAGTCTTCGCGCAGGTGCGCCGGACCGTCGGGGATGATTATGCGGTCGGCTGTCGCCTTCTCGCCGACGAGTGCATCGATGGCGGCTCGACCGTGCAGGACGCAACCTACTTCGCGACCGGGTTCGCGCGCGCCGGCATGGATTTTCTGTCGCTGTCGCGCGGAGGAAAATTCGACGATGCCCTGCAACCGAAGATCGGCGCGGCCGCCTACCCATATACGGGCAGGAGCGGTTACGAATGCATGCCCTCGTACTATTCCGACACTCGCGGCCCCTTTGGCCGGAACCTGGAGGCGTCGGCACGCATACGCACGGTGCTGCGCGAGCAGCGATTGAACACACCGGTCGTCGTCGCCGGTGGCATTCACAACTTCGATCAGGCCGAAGCCCTGCTCGCGCAGGGCAAGGCGGACATCGTCGGCTTCGCCCGCCAGGCGCTCGCCGATCCCGACTGGTTCCGGAAAGTCCTCCAGGGCCGTGGCGATGCCGTGCGGCTCTGCCTCTACACGAACTACTGTGAGGCCCTCGACCAGCGCCACCGAGAGGTGACCTGCGAGCTGTGGGACCGCGAGCGGCTCGATGAGCCCGGCGTCAGGATTTCCGCCGACGGCAAGCGGCGGCTGACCCCACCGGCTTGGGAACCTGGAGATACCGACAGCCCATCGGCCGCGGTAACGGACGGGACCCGGCCGGCATCGGCAGATTCCGGGCCCGCGGAAAACGCTCCGCACCACCGCAGCGATGACCTCGGCCGGCCGGCCTGAGCCGCTCGAGCCGCACGCGGCTCAGCACGCCACCGGGGCGATCTCAGCGGCGGACCACGGATCGCTCCACCCGGGACCGCCTCCTGCGGTCGCCAACCTCCGCAACGAGCATGATCGACCGATCGCCGGGATCCGAGCGGTCAGTCCAGGCTGAACAGGCTGTCGAGATCGTGTTTGGAATAGACGCGGAAGGCGATCAGCGTCTCCGTGCGGGTGATGCCCGCAACACCCCTGATCCGGTCGGCGACGACGTCCGCGAGCGCCTCGTTCTCCTTCACCCGGACGACCGCAACCAGGTCGTAGTTGCCGGAAACGGAGTACACCTCCGAGATCCCGGGCATGTCGCTCAGTGCATCGGCGACCGCGGCTGTGCGCGCCGGCTCGACGTTGATCAGGATAACTGCTGTGACCATTGTTGCTTTCACCCCCGCCGGTGCGGCCTGGTGCATTGCACCCGCCGGGTGCCCGTTCGGGGCATCCGGCGCGCCTGCACATTCGGCCGATCGTGCCTGTCATGGGCGATCCACCCTTCGACCCAGCACTGTGAGAGGCGCGCTACGATCTGCGCGCGCGTTCCGCGCCCGGAACCGATCGCGACCGGACGATCCGGCCTCGCGCGCCGATCATATCATCCGTGCCAGCCCCGGACCACAATACTCCGGCCGGTTGATACTGTTAATATTGAGCGGCCTGCTCCTCGAAGGCAATCGCCGTTGACTTTCCGAGGCAGCTGGACCGGCCGGCGCAGCCACCGGACAGCAGTGGCTCATCCACGACGGGAGACGGCAATTCCATGTCGACATTCAGTACCGACGTCGAGGTCCGATTCGGGCACTGCGATCCCGCCGGCATCGTTTACTACCCACGCTATTTCGAAATGATCAATGGCGTGGTGGAGGATTGGCTCGCACACGGCATCGGCGTCAGCATGCCGGCTCTGCTCTATGAGCGGCAACTCGTGGTGCCGACCGTTTCCTTCACGGTCGAATTCCCGCTGCCGTCACGGTTCGGGGATGTGCTGACGTTCATGATTCACGTGTCAAAGATCGGCCGCACGTCGAGCACTCAGGCAATCCGTGCCGTTTGCAACGGTGAGGACCGTCTGCTCGCCCGCCAGGTGATCGTGTGGGTGTCGGCCGACAAACGGCGTCCGCAGTCGATTCCGGATGATATCCGCGCGCGGCTTGCGACCTTCGTCGTCACCTCTCCCGCTGATCGAGGTCTCGGCACGGACCGACCGTCGTAGCCGCAACGGAGCCGCCCGAGACGCTTGAACTCCGCGCGGCACGGCATCGCAAGCCCTGGCCGCAACCAGCCGGTCCGCACCGACGATGCGCCCGGAGTCATTTGCATACCGAACACAAAATCGCGACACCGTGCCGGACGATACGTGCCAGTCGACCGATGCCCGTACACCGGGTTCCGCCGCCTCACGCCGCATGATTGTATGTAATTGATTATATTGATTTTGTTATGGCTGATGGTTGACGGATTATCGTGTGCCGGCGGCGCATCCCCGGGCCACAATTGACCCCTTGGTGGGCCTGTATACAATGTGGGGCCATGGCACGCCGACCGGTCACGTTGTCGGTTGAGGGCATGGCGGCGACCCTGCGCCGATGCCGTCATTGCGGCCGGGTCATGATCGCGCTCAGCTTTGATGATGGCAGCGTCCACCGCCCCGCGCATTGACCGGGCGCACGGGGAGCGGCCGGCTGACGGTGCCCGCAAAGCCGCTCCAGCTGGCTCGCGCCTGCGGCCCGATCTGCGGCAACGCCTGAACAAACGTGCATGATGCGTGTTCATTGACACAGCAGCCCAAGGAATGCGATGAAAAGAACGTCTCCGATCAAGAAGGAAGCGACCCTGCGCGAGCAGGTATTTCAGATCCTGGTCAATGAGCTGAAGAGCGCCCGATTTTCTCCAGGGGAACGCATCACCGAGGAAGGGCTCGCCAAGAGGCTTGGGGTGTCCCGCACTCCGATTCGAGAGGCGCTGGGTCAACTCACCAAACAGGGGATCCTGCACGCGCGGCCCGGAGGCGGCTACGTGGTGCCGTCACCGTCGATCGAAGAAATACGCCAGATCATCGCGGTCCGCGCCCTGCTCGAGCCTGTCGCAGTGCGGATGGCGGCGCGGGAGTATGGGCCTGCCGAGCTGGAGAGGATTTCCAGGTCGATCGACGCCGAGTTCCGGGCATCGCCGCGCGCGCAACCGGGAATGTTCGCGAAGGCAAACGAGGACTTCAGGCACGCCATATTCGACGGCATCTCGAACCGGGTGCTGAGTTCCGTGATCGCACAGTTTGCCGGCCACCTGCATTTCATTCGGGGTGCGACCCTGAACGACATGGAGCTGCGCCGGGAAATCGTCAGCCGCCAGGAAAAGATCCGGGACGCGCTCGCGAATCGCGACCCCGACCTGGCGGAAGGTCTTTGGCGTTCCTACCTGAAGCTCACCGAAGAGGCGCTCACCAGAGCGATGACTGACATCCGCCGCCAATCGAGCGCGCCTGACGAAACTCAGGCCGCGGATGCAGTCGACCTGGCCTGAGAGTTCCTCGACGCCGACGCGTCGTTCAGCGCCGTTGGCGGATCGTCGCCGGGACACGCAACGCACGTTCCGTGCGCCGATTTGACGCGTCTGCGCGAGTCCAGATGCTGCCGTTGGAGTTGAGCGCGCAGCAGTCGGATCGTGTACACTCGCTCCGCTGCGCGACTCGCAGCGGACGGTCAGACGGGGCATCTACGCGATGAAAGCCAATAAGATTGACCATATATGCATCGCCGTGCGCAACCTCGAGGAGGCGCGCAAGATATGGGAACCGGTGTTGGGGAAGTCCTCGCCGGATGACTCCTATGTCGATGAGCCGGAGAAGATCCGCGTGGCACGCTACTGGGTCGGAGGCATCGGCTTTGAACTCATGGAATCGCTGACCGCTGATGGTGACGTCGCCAAATTCATCGAGCGACGCGGCGAGGGAGTCATGCTGATCAGCCTGAACGTCGACAACACGCGGGAAGCGGTCTCGGAGCTGACCGCGCAGGATTACCCGATCATCGGCGGCATTCGGCCGTTCCGCGACTGCGAATTCGCGTTCGTGCATCCGCGCAAAATGAACGGCGTGCTGCTGGAGGTCATCGACTACAAGTGGCGCGAGCTCGAGGGGCGGGAAAACACGCCGTGCACGCGCTGAGGCGCGAGCCGACCACAACCATCTCGCCCGTCTGGGCGTCGGGCTTCCGGCCCTTCTTTCTCGCCGCCTCGTTGTACGGCCCGACGCTGATCGTACTGTGGTACGGCGCGCGCATCGGGTTGTGGCCGGCGCCTCAAGGCCACCTGCCCCTGTGGATGCTGCATGCACACGAGCTGCTCTTCGGTTTCGCCGGCGCACTGGTGTGCGGTGTACTGCTGACGGCCTTGCCGAGCTGGACGGGCGCCGCCGAAATCCGCGGGGCGCGGCTGCGCATTCTGGCATTGCTGTGGCTGCTCGGCCGGGTGTGCGTCCTGTTCCAGGACGACCTGCCCAGGGTGCTGGTCGCCGTCGGGGATTGTTCGCTGCTGCCGATGCTGTGCATCTTCCTGGCGTGCAGCGCGCGCGGATCGCGCAAGCGGCTGTTCGCCTGGACCACGATCCCGCTGTGCGCGTTCACCGCCGCGAACTTCATCTACTACGCCGGGATCCTGCGCGGCTCGCTCGGGGAAACCCGCCTGTCGCTGACCCTGGCCGTCGATGCGCTGATGTTCCTGTTCACCCTGTACGGCGGGCTGTTCGTGCCTGCGTTCACACGCCGCTGGCTGCGGACACGCGGCATCGAATCGAGGCCGATATCCGCGCCCATTGAATATGCGACCGCGGCCGCGATGCTGGCATTCGCGCTGACGGATCTGTTCGGCGCTCCCACGCTCTGGGTGACGTCGGCCTGCGGCGCGGCGGCGCTGATCCACACCTGGCGCTGGATGCGCTGGCGCGGCTGGCTCGCGTGCCGCGATCCGATTCTGCGCTGCGTGCACATCGGATACCTGTGGCTCATCGTGTCGTTCGTGCTGCGGGCGTGCGCCGGCTCGCGCGCCGCCTGGCAGGACGCCGCCGTGCATGCCTTCACGATCGGCGCCTACAGCACTTTGAAGCTCGGTCTGATGACACGGGTGGTCCTGAAGCACACCGGCAGGACGGTTCGCGCGGATGCACTCATGAGCGTCGCATTCGCGCTGCTGCCGGTCGCCGCCGTGCTGAGAGTCGGGTTCGCGGTGCTGCACGGTCCGGAATGGTTGGCGGGAACCGCGGCATTTCTCTGGGCGACCGCGTTTCTCATCTACCTGCTCCGATTCGCCGCCTCTCTCGTTCGCCCCAGTCTGCCCCGCGCCCATCCGGCATGAGCCGATCCGGCCTGCCCGGGGATCGGCAGGCCGGTGCTCATTTTCAGCTTTCCGCAAGACCGAAGCGGTAATCGATCCGCGCCCGCTCCGCAGAAACCCGCCCGCTTGCGACATCGCGCGCCACGGCGGCGGCGTCCCGCTCCGCCGGATCACCGAAACCGCCTCCCCCGGCCGTGTCGAATTCGACGACATCGCCTTTGCGCAGCCGCGTCAATCCATAGGAGTCCGCCGGTCTGCCATTGACCGTCAATCGCGCCAGGCTGCCGGATCTGCCGCCGAACAGGCCTTCGGGCGCCAGCTGAAAGCGCCCGGATTGAATCGCCATGCCGACGCTTCCGAGCGGCCCGCTTGCCTCATCCGGCACCCAGATCACCTCACGCCGGCCCTGCGCGCCGCGGAACTTGCCGGCGCCTCCGGAATCGACCAGCAACTGCCGCGAGCGGATCACGAGCGGCGTATCACTCTCGAAAATCTCCACGGGCGTGTTTGCCGCATTGGCGGGAAATACGAAGCTTCCCGAACCATCGCTGCTTGCCCCGGCGCCCATGCCGCCGCCGCGGATCACCGCCGCATGGAACGGGTCGCCGGTGCACCGCGCGCCGAAGAACACCTGCATGGTCGCCGGCGTCCCGCCGCTGCCGGCGATCACGCGCTCAGGCAACACCGGCGCCAGGGCACGATAGATGATCTCCGTCATGAAATGACCAATCTGCATCCGGGCCACAACCGGCGCCGGGTGCCGACAGTTGACCACCGTGCCCTCCGGAGCGATCAGGGTTATCGGCGCCGCCGTGCCTTCGTTGTTCGGCAGTTCCGGGTCGAAGATGCTCTTGATCGCCATGTGGACATAGGCATAGGTGAAGTTGAATACGACGTTTCCACCCCACTCCACCTGGCGCGTCGTTCCAGACAGGTCGACGACGACATCACTTCCCTTGATCCGCAACTCGCAGCGGATCTCGACCGGCTCGTGTCCTTCCATCTGCTCGATGGTGCCGCTCGCGCGGTAGGTACCGTCGGGCACGCGGGCGATCGCTTCGCGCAGGCTCTGCTCGCTGCGCCGGATGATCTCATCCGCCAGCCCATCGAGATCCTCGAGCCTGTAATCCTCGAGAAGCTGCTGTATGTGCTGCGCACACACGTGATTCGCCGCGATCTGCGAGCGGATGTCGCCGTGAACCTGTTCCGGAGTACGCACGTTCGCCCGAATGACCTCCATGACGTCCTGGTTTGGCTGTCCGCCGCTGTACAGGCGCACCAGCGGCAGGAACAGTCCCTCTTCGAAGACATCGTGATTGTTCGACGCGACCCGCCCGCCCACATCGGCATGGTGCAGTATGCAGGCCGTGAACGCGATGAGCCTGTCGCGGTAAAACACCGGACTCAGAACGCAGACGTCGTTCAGGTGACCCGCGAGCGCCCACGGATCGTTGGTGATGAAGACATCTCCCGGCCGGAAGAAATCCGCGGGGCGGCTGTTGACCAGTTTCTTGATGCCGAGCGCCATTGCTCCCGACTGCCCGGGACTGGCGAGCGTGCCTTGTGCAAGCTCTCGGCCACGGCTGTCGGTGAACATGCAGGTATAATCGTGCGAGTCTCGCAGGACGCTTGAGAAGGCCGTTCTCACCACGGCCGCATCCGCCTCATCGACGATGGACACGAGGCGGCGCCAGAGGATTTCGAGCGTGACGGGGTCGAAGCGCTGCACTTTTGGTCACTCCTAGGACAGATCGATCCACAAGAAACCGAAATCATCCACTCTGACCTGCCCCCTCGCGCCGATCACGACCGTCGACTCGCGTTCTTCTATGATCGCCGGTCCCGACAGCCGCACGCCCGGCGCAAGGAGATATCGGTCATAAACTGTATGTGGAATCATCGCGCCGGCCAGCGGGCAGAAGGCCGGTCGCTCACCCTTGATCGCCCGGTCGGCGGTCGCGCCCGCGACCGGCTTCAGCCTGGGCAGCTCGAGCAGCTTTACCGGCAAGCTGGCCCGCACCCGGAAGCTGACGAATTCCACGTCGCATTCCGGATAAGTCCGGCCGTAAAGCTTCGCGTAGACGGCATCGAAGCGTGACCGCACTTCCTGCGGCGTGAGCGTCGAGAGGTCGACCGTGGGCAGCGCCAATGTGGTTTCGGAACCCTGGCCCACGAAACGCACGTCCACCGAGCGCTCGAAATTGACTGCGTTCGCGACACCGCTCGACTGCAACGCCGTGGCGGCGGCTGCCTCGAGGCCGTGGAAAATACCCTCCAGCGCGGCGAAATCCGCATCACGCAACGGCGTCTTATGGCTCCTGACGACATCGAATGCGCGCAGCGCCGTGAAAAATCCGAGCGCCGATCCGACCCCGGCGTTCGGCGGCACCAGCAGACGCGGCGCCCCGAGCTTGCGCGCGAGTCCGTACATGTGCACGGGTCCGGCGCCGCCGAATCCGGCGATCGTCACGCGCCGCGCATTGCCGCCACGCTCCGCTATGTGAGTCTTGGCCGCGGCCGCCATCGTCTCGTTGATCAGGTCATGAATGCCCCACGCCGCCTGCAGCAGCGAGATACCGAGCGGCTCGGCAATCTGCTCCTGGATTCCGCGGCGCGCCGCGCCGACATCGAGCCGCATGGTTCCACCGAGAAAGTAGTCGGCATCGAGGTAGCCGAGCAGCAGGTCGGCGTCGGTTACCGTTGGCGCCGTGCCGCCCCGGCCGTAACAGATCGGACCCGGCTCGGCACCCGCGCTCTGTGGACCGACCTGCAGGGTCCCGACCCGGCTGCGGCGCGCGATCGAGCCGCCTCCCGCACCGATCTCCATCAGGTCGACGACCGGAACCTGCAGCGTGATGCCGCTGCCCTTCTGAAACCGCTGCACACGACCCACTTCGAATGTCGGCACGACTTCGGCGGTGCCATTCTGGATCAGGCATGACTTCGCGGTCGTGCCGCCCATGTCGAAGCAGAACATGTCGGGCAGATCGAACAGCTTGCTGAAATACTGACCGGCAATCACCGCTGCGCAGGGGCCCGATTCGATGATGCGGACCGGGTACGCGGCCGCGATGTCCGCCGAGGTGACCCCACCCGATGAGAGCATGATGAACAGCCGGCCACTGAAGCCACGCGCCGCGAGCCTCTGTCTCAGCGACTTCAGATACGTTTCCGTGAGTGGCTTGACGTACGCATTGGCCACGGTGGTGCTGGTCCGCTCGTATTCGCGGATCTGAGGCAGGACCTCGTAGGAAATCGAAACCGACACGCCGGGCAGCTCTTCGGCGATCAGGCGTTTGATCTCGAACTCGTGCTGCGGATTCTCGAATGAATTGAGCAGGCAGACCGCAATGGATTCGACCCCATCGGCCTTCAGGCGAGCCAGCGTGGCGCTGACGCTCTGCGGCTCGAGCGGCTGCAGAACGCTGCCGTCGGCGCGGACGCGTTCGCGGACCTCGAGCCGCCGCTCGCGGGGAACCAGCGGCTCTGGTATCGGCGCGTGCGGATCGTACGCGGCATAGCGGACTTCGCGGCCGAGTTCCAGGACGTCGCGGAAGCCGCTGGTTGTCAGCAGGCCGGTACGCGCGCCCTTGCGCTCGATGATCGCGTTGATGACAAGCGTCGTGCCGTGAATGACTTCTTCCAGGTTCGCAATCGTTCCGGGGCGCATGCGTTCGAGCGCCACAAGGCCATCGAGAATCGCCTCGGCCGGATCCGTCGGCGTCGTGAGGCACTTGTACGAGTGGGTCTCACCGGTGCTCTCATTGAGCAGCACGAAGTCTGTGAATGTCCCGCCGACATCTATTCCTACGCGCATAAGCCGCCTTTATTGACACCGTTCGAGAGCATAGTGTACCGTATGCAGTACGCAATTTACCATCGCGGGTTGCGGCCGCTCTGGGGTGGGTTCGGGCCGGTTGTATGGCACTCAGCCTTCTGGGTTTTCGCGCGTCGCCGGCCTGCGCCGGCTGCTGCCGGGGTCTGCCGGGCCTCTCGGGCAAGACTGGATCAGAGAAAGCATTGGCCGGACCGTAACGATGGACCTGTCGCACTGGATTGAGCGCAACGCCCGGTTTCTGCCGGATCGCACCGCGATCCGCTTCGAGGACGAAGTCCTCAGCTATGCGCAGTTCGCCCGGGAAATCGACACGACCGCCTGTTACCTCGCGCAGCTCGGGGTGCGCGAGAACTCCGTGGTTG
>JAKAFQ010000509.1 GCA_021817875.1 Pseudomonadota bacterium | reverse complement strand
CTGGTACGGCACGGCGATGCTCTGTTATGTCACGCCCAAGGAGCATCTCGGGCTGCCTACCCGCGATGACGTCAAGACCGGCGTCATCACCTACAAGATCGCCGCCCATGCCGCGGATCTCGCCAAGGGCCACCCCGGCGCACGGGAGCGGGACGATGCGCTGTCCCGCGCGCGGTTCGATTTCCGCTGGGAAGACCAGTTCAACCTCTCCCTCGACCCGGACACCGCCTGCGCCTTCCACGACGAGACGATGCCGAAGGACGCGCACAAGGTGGCGCATTTCTGCTCGATGTGCGGTCCGAAGTTCTGCTCGATGCGCATCTCGCACGAGGTGCGCGAGGAAAGCGTGCGCCAGCAGGGTCTGCAGGAGATGGCCGAGAAGTTCCGCGCCGCGGGTGGCGAGCTCTACGTCGCGGCGCAACGGAGCTGACGCATGCGTGCCACGGTGATCGGCGCCGGTGTCGCCGGGCTCGCCTGCGCGGTGGAACTCGCCGAGCGGGGCCTCGCGGTGGAGCTGCTCGAGCGCACGCGGCGCCTGGGCTCGGGATGCTGCTCGTGGTATGCCGGCGGCATGCTCGCGCCCTGGTGTGAGCGCGAAAGCGCCGAGCCGCTCATCGCCGAGCTCGGCGCCGAGAGCCTGCAGTGGTGGCGGGAGAAGTTTCCGGGCACCCGGCTCGGGGGCAGTCTGGTGGTCGCCCACGGCCGCGACAGCGGCGAGCTGAAGCACTTCGCGCGGCGCACCGAGCGCTACGAGTGGCTCGACGCGCAGGCGATCGCGGCGCTCGAGCCGGACCTGGCCGGGCGCTTCGAGCGGGCACTGTATTTCCGGGAGGAAGGCCATCTCGATCCGCGCGCCGCGCTGCTCGCGCTCACCGAGCGGCTGCAGTCGCTCGGCGGCAGGATCCGCTACGGCGCTTCGGGCACACACGATCGGCAGGCGCACGGCGAGGGGTATCTCATCGACTGCACGGGGCTCGCCGCCCGCGAGGTGCTCACCGAGCTGCGCGGCGTGAAGGGCGAGATGCTGGTGGTGAGCCTGCCCGACATCTCGCTGTCGCGCCCGGTGCGGGTGTTGCACCCGCGTGTGCCGGTCTATATCGTGCCGCGCGGCGACGGGCACTTCATGATCGGCGCGACCTCGATCGAGAGCGACCAGGCGACGCGTATCAGTGCCCGCTCCATGCTCGAGCTGCTCGGCGCCGCCTACGCGCTGCATCCGGCATTCGGCGAGGCCGAGATCGTCGAGATCGGCACCGGCGTGCGGCCCGCCTTCCCCGACAATCTGCCGCGGCTGTGCCGGCGGGGAGACACCCTGTATGTCAACGGCCTGTACCGGCACGGTTTCCTCGCCGCTCCGGCGCTGGCGCGCCGCACGGCCGACTGGCTGCTCGAGGGGCGCGAGTCGCCCGAGGTGATGCAGTGAAGATCGAGATGAATGGCGAGTGGCGGCAGATCGGCGCGGAGGATCTCGCGGCGGCGCTCGAGGAGCTCGGGCTCGGCGCGGCGGTGGTCGCCACCGCGCTCAACGGTGAATTCGTGCCGGCGCCGGCCCGGTCGGCCACGCGCCTCGCCGACGGTGACCGGCTCGAAGTCCTCTCGCCGATGCAGGGTGGTTAAGGAGCCTCTGATGAACCCCGGCGTACTGACACTCTATGATGTCGAGCTCGACTCGCGGCTGCTGCTCGGCACGGCGCGCTTTCCCTCGCCGGCGATCCTGCGCGAGGCGGTCAAGGCGAGCGGCACCCGGCTCGTCACCGTCTCGCTGCGGCGCGAGTCGGCCGGGGAGCGCGCGGGCCAGGGATTCTGGTCGATCATCCGCGATCTCGGCGTGCGCGTGCTGCCCAACACCGCGGCCTGTCACTCCGTCAAGGAGGCGATCACCACGGCCCACATGGCGCGCGAGGTATTCGGCACCTCCTGGGTGAAGCTCGAGGTGATCGGCGAGGATGACACCCTGCAGCCCGATGTGTTCGCGCTGGTGGAGGCGGCGCGGATCCTGTGCCAGGAGGGCTTCGAGGTCTTCCCTTACACCACCGAGGATCTGATCGCCGCCGAGCGGCTGCTGGAGGCCGGCTGCCGGGTGCTGATGCCCTGGGGTTCGCCCATCGGCTCGGGGCGGGGACTGAACAATCAGTTCGGACTGAAGGCGCTGCGGGCGCGCTTTCCGCAGGTGCCGCTGGTGATCGACGCCGGGATCGGCGTGCCGTCGCACGCGGCGCAGGCGCTCGAGCTCGGGTTCGATGCGCTGCTGATCAACACGGCGGTGTCACAGGCCGTCGATCCCGTGCGCATGGCCGGCGCCTTTGCGCAGGCGGTGGCGGCCGGACGCGAGGCGTATCTCGCCGGTCCGATGGAGCCGAGGGACATGGCGGTGCCCTCGACCCCGGTGATCGGCAAAGCCTTTCTGGGGTGATGCATGAGACTGCCCCGCGTCTATCCCATCGTCGACAGCAGCGCCTGGGTGCGCCGGCTGCTGCCGACCGGCGTGCGGCTGATCCAGCTGCGCATCAAGGAGCGCACGGCCGAGGAGCTGCGCGCCGAGATCGGCGCCGCGAAGGCGCTGTGTGCCCGAGCCGGCATTCAGCTCGTGGTCAATGACCACTGGCAGCTCGCGCTCGAGAGCGGATGTGACTTCGTTCACCTGGGACAAGGGGATCTCGATACGGCGGACGTGCCGGCGCTGCGGCGCGCCGGGGTCCGTCTCGGGCTGAGCACGCATGACGAGGCGGAACTCGAGCGCGCGTTGACTTACGCCCCGGATTACGTGGCGCTCGGACCGATCTATCCGACGCTGCTCAAGGCGATGAGCGTTGCCCCCCAGGGGCTCGAGCGGATCCGTGACTGGAAGCAGCGCATCGGCGAGCGGCCACTGGTGGCGATCGGCGGGCTCACCCTGGAGCGGCTGCCCGGCGTGCTGATCGCGGGCGCCGATTCGGCCGCGGTGGTCAGTGACATCGTGCGCAATCCCCATCCCGAGGCACGTCTCGCCGCGTGGCTGGTGACCGCCGATTCGGTGGAGCCGGACGGGCCGGTGCGGACGGAGGCATGAGCGATCGCTACGCCCGGCAGATCGTGTTGCCCGAAGTGGGCGCCGATGGCCAGGGGCGGCTGCGCGGCGCCTCGGTGCTGGTGGCCGGTGCCGGTGGCCTGGGCTGCGCGGTGCTCGAGTACCTGTGCGCCGCCGGCATCGGACGTCTGCTGACGGTGGATCCGGATCTCGTCGAGGAATCGAACCTGCACCGCCAGCCGCTGTACCGCATGGCGGACCTGGGCCGGCCCAAGGCGAGCGCCGCGGTTGCGGCGCTGCTCGAGCGCAATCCGCAGGTTTGCCTCGAGGCGGCGGTGCAGCGCATCACGCCGGCGAACGCCTCCGACTGGGTGTCGCGGGCCGATGTCATCGTCGACGCCGCGGACAGCCTCGCGCTCACCTACATGCTGAGCGACGCGTGCCACCACCAGGGCAAAGCGCTGGTGAGCGCTTCGGTGCTCGGACTCGCGGGCTACGCGGGGGTGTTCTGCGGCGGCGCGCCAAGCTACCGCGCGGTCTTCCCGGACATGCCGACCCAGGCCGGTTCCTGCGCGGCCTCGGGCGTGCTCGGCACGGCGGTGGGGGTCATGGGGACGCTGCAGGCCCACCTGACCCTCGCCCACATCCTCGCGCTCGATCCGCCGGTGCTCGGACGGCTGGTGAGCGTGGATTTTCGGAC
>JAKAFQ010000508.1 GCA_021817875.1 Pseudomonadota bacterium | reverse complement strand
GCTCGCCGGCAACTGCGACGGATTCATCGGCAACCGCATGCTGCAGTACTACGGCGCCGAGGCCGAGCGGCTGCTCGAGGAGGGGGCCACGCCGGAGCAGGTCGACCGCGTGATCGAGGCGTTCGGCTTCGCGATGGGGCCGCTCGCGATGCGCGACCTGTCCGGCAACGATGTCGGCTGGGCCATCCGGCGCAACCGCAGGCTGCCGCCCGACGAGCGCTGGTCGCCCATTCTGCAGCGCATGGCCGAGCAGGGCCGCCTCGGGCAGAAGAGCGGCCGGGGTTTCTACCGGTATGAGGGTCGCACCCGCCACAGCGATCCCGAAGTGCTCGCCCTCATCGAAGGGGTCTCGCGCGAGCTCGGGATCGAGCGGCGGGAAATCCCCGACACGGAGATCCTCGGCAGACTGCTGCACCCCCTGGTGAACGAGGGGGCGAAGATCCTGGAGGAAGGGATCGCGGCGCGCGCCGGCGACATCGACATCGTCTACATCAACGGCTACGGTTTTCCGGCCTACAAGGGCGGACCGATGTTCTGGGCGGAACACGACGGACTGGAAAAAGTCGTCGCGACCATGGAGAAGCTCGCACCGAGCCACGGGTCTCGCTGGCTGCCCGCGCCGCGCCTGAGGCAGGCGGTCGAGCGGGGACGCTGGACCTGATCTGAGCCGATCCGGGGTGCCGTCGGATCCGGGGCGGTCCCTTGACGCCCGAATAAAATGAACGTATGTTTAAAACGAGTGTTCGAATCATGGGTCAGGCAGCAGCAGTGCGCCCCGGCGGGGGAACCGTTCACGTGGAGCCGAAGTACTCCGACACGGCCACCCGCATTCTCGATGCGGCCGAAGGGCTGTTCGTCGAACACGGGATGAAGGCGACCTCGCTGCGGCTGATCACCCGCCAGGCGGCGGTCAACCTGGCGGCGGTGAATTACCATTTCCGCTGCAAGGACGCGCTGTTCGAGGCGGTGTTCGTGCGCCGTTTCGGTCCCTGGGCCATGCAGTGCCTGCGCGAGCTCGATGCGCTGGAGGCGCGGGTCGCGGCCGGCAAGGAGCGGCTCACGGCCGAGGCAGTGGTGATGACGTATGTCCGCCCGGCGCTGGCGCTGTCGAAAGACCCCGCGCGCGGCGGAGCGATGTTCGTGCGGCTGTTCTCGCGCGTATTGGTGGAAAACCACCGGCAGTTGCGCGAGACGATGTCACGCCAGTACGGGGATCTCGTCACGCGCTACACGCGCGCGCTCGGACGGGCGCTGCCGGAACTGTCGCAGCAGGAGATCCAGTGGCGGATGCACCTCGGGTTCAGTGTCATGTTCCACGCCTTCGCCGGAAACGACATCCTGAAGGTGTTCGGCCCCTCGGCGGTCTCGGCGCGTGACCCGGACCTGATGGTGAGGCATGTGGTGCCGTTCGTCGTGGCCGGATTGAGCTCGCCGCCCGCGGGGCGGTCGGCATCCTGACCGCAGGCGGCGCCGCGGCGGGTGGCGGCCGGCAGATCGAGCGCGGCCCGGCGCGCGAGCGTAAGCTCCTCGCCGGCGCAGACGGTTGTATTCGAAGAGGCAAGCATGTCCGAGAAAAAATTCATCGTACGCAGGGCCGCGGTGCTCGGCGCCGGGGTGATGGGCGCACAGATCGCCGCACACCTCACCAACGCCCGGGTGCCGACGGTGCTGTTCGATCTGGCGGCCGCGGAAACCGACAAGAACGCGATCGTGAACCGCTCGGTGGCGGGACTGAGGAAGCTGCAGCCCTCGCCGCTCGCCGGCCGCGAGACGGCCGATTTCATCCAGGTGGCCAACTACGAGGAGCACCTGGAGCGGCTGGCCGGCTGTGACCTGGTGATCGAGGCGATCGCCGAGCGCCTCGACTGGAAGACCGAGCTGTATCGCAGGGTCGCGCCGCACCTGGGGCCCGATGCCATTTTCGTGACCAACACCTCGGGGCTGTCCATCGGCCGGCTCGCCGAGGCGTGCCCGCCGCCGCTGCGGCCGCGCTTCTGCGGCGTGCATTTCTTCAACCCGCCGCGCTACATGCATCTCGCCGAGATCATTCCCTGCGCCGACTCGAGCCCCGCGGTGCTCGATGCGCTCGAGCGCTTCCTGGTGAGCACCCTCGGCAAGGGGGTGATCCGCGCCAAGGACACGCCGAACTTCGTGGCCAACCGCATCGGGGTGTTCGCGATGCTGGCGACGATCGCCAACGCCGCGAAGCACGGCATTCGCTTCGACGTGGTGGACGATCTGACCGGGCCGCGCCTCGGGCGCGCGAAGTCCGCCACCTTCCGTACCGCGGATGTGGTCGGCCTCGACACGTTCGCGCATGTCGTCAAGACCATGCACGAGGGTCTGCCGCAGGATCCGTGGCACGGGCTGTTCACGCTGCCGCCGTGGCTGACGCAGCTCATCGAGGCCGGGGCGCTCGGGGCCAAGACGAAAAGCGGCATCTACCAGAAGAAGGGCCAGGATCTGCGGGTGCTCGATCCTGCCAGCGGCGGGTACGTTGCGGCCGACGCGAAGGCCGATGAGCAGGTCACCGCCCTGCTGAAGATCGAGGATCCCGCGCAGCGACTCGCCCGGCTGCGCCAGAGCGATCATCCGCAGGCGCAGTTCCTGTGGGCCTGTTTCCGCGACACCTTCCACTACGTCGCCTGCCAGCTCGCCGAGGTCGCGCACTCGGCGCGCGATGTGGATCTGGCGATGCGCTGGGGATTCGGCTGGAAACTCGGCCCGTTCGAACTGTGGCAGGCCGCGGGCTGGGCTCAGGTGGCGCGCTGGATCGAGGAGGACATCGGCGCCGGCAGGACGCTCGCGGGCGCAGCGCTGCCGGCGTGGGCGCGTGACCCGCAGCGCACCGGCGTGCACTTCCCGCAAGGCTCCTACGATGCCGCCGGCGATGCGCTCGTCGGCCGCTCCCGGCTCGAGGTGTATCGGCGTCAGCTCGCACCGGCGAGGCTGTTGGGAGAGGATCGCCCGGCGCTCGGGGAGACCGTGTATGAGAATCCCGGCGTACGCGCCTTCACCCGCGATGACGAGGTGCTGGTGGTGTCCTTCAGGAGCAAGGCGCATTCGATCAGTCCGGATGTGCTCGAGGGGCTGAACCGGGCCGTGGAGATCGCCGAGGAGCGCTTCAGGGGCCTGGTGATCTGGCAGACCGAGGCGCCGTTCTCGGTCGGCGCCAACCTCGATGCGCTGCGCCCGGCGGTGGCGGCGGGCGACTGGCAGACCGTCGACCGGGTGATCGCGCTGTTTCAGACCACATCCCAGCGCCTGCGCTACAGCCAGGTGCCCACCGTGGCGGCCACCGAGGGCTATGTGTTCGGTGGCGGCTGCGAGTTCATGCTGCACTGCGACCGGGTGGTGGCCGCGCTCGAGTCCTACATCGGCCTGGTGGAGGCCGGGGTCGGGCTGCTGCCGGCCGGCGGCGGCTGCAAGGAGTTCGCCGCGCGGGCCGCCCGCCAGAGCAAAGGCGATCTGCTCGCCTCGCTCAGGGACTACTACATGATGATCGCGACCGCCCGGGTCGCCGGCAGCGCGATCGAGGCGCGGGAGCTCGGCCTTCTGCGCCCGGCCGATGTGGTGGTGTTCAACGCGTACGAGCTGCTGCATGTCGCCACGCAGCAGGCGCTGGCGCTCGCCGATGCCGGCTATCGGCCGGCGTTGCCGGGCCGGCGCATCGCGGTCGCCGGACGCACCGGGGCGGCATCCATCCA
>JAKAFQ010000031.1 GCA_021817875.1 Pseudomonadota bacterium | reverse complement strand
CTTGTGCTCGCTCATGATTTCGATAGCGTATCAATCTCGCACGGATCGTGCAGCCCTTCCCCGCCACGGCGCGTGGGCCGGCGCGCGCTCGGCGGCGCGAAGGACTGTCTGACGGCACGAGGCGCTGGCGGCGCGCCACGGCGCTTTGAGCGCTGGACAGCGCACAGCCCGTTGGTCCCGAAGCGGCGGGCGCGCCGTCTCAGCGGCGCCAGTGCGGCGGATACGTGCGCTCGTAGCCCGGCAGCGCCTCGATGCGCGCCAGCCAGCGCCCGAGCGCCGGATAGTTCACCTCCACGGGCATGAAGCGCGAGGCGAGCTCGGCGGCAGCGGGCCGCTCGAGCGCCCGCTTCAGCAGCTGGATCCCGGGAAAGATCACCATGTCGACCGCGGAGAACCGCTCGCCCACCACCCAGTCGGACTTCGAGAGGCGCCCCTCGATGGTGCGCGCCTCGCTCGCCACCACGTGCATCGCCCGGGTGATCTCATCGGCCCTGAGATCGGCCTGGCCTGCGAACACCGCGCGGGTGATCGCCGTCAGGTACGGCTCGATGTAGGCCTGATACTCGCAGATCACCCGCAGGATGGTGCCGGCTTGCTGCGCGTCGGTCCCGAACAGGGGCGGATCGGGATACTTCTGGTCGAGGTAATAGAGGATGGCGAGCGATTCGAAACACACGTAATCCCCGTCCCGCAGCACCGGCAGGCGCCCGCGGGGATTGAGCTGCAGCATCTGGGGAGATTTGTGCTCCTGCCTGGAAAACTCCAGCAGGTGTCCGATGTACGGCAGGCGCTTGTACTCGAGCGCGAGCAGCACTCTCCAGGCATACGGGCTGCCGCTGCCCCAATAGACCTCGATCGCCATCGGCCCCCCGCTGAAGAACTGCCGGGATTGTACCCGGTGCAAGCGCGGGAAGCCTCCGCTCCAGCGCGGCGCGACGCCTCGCGCGGCTCCTCGCCCGAGGCGTCGCCCGCGGGGCCCTGCCCGCCCTCCCGCACATGTCTCGCCCCGAGCGGCGCGATCTGGCCGGGGCGCCTGGCGCACGCTACGCTATCGGCGCATCGCAGGCGGCGCGCGGCGGTCCCGAAGCGCCGCGGCCGCTGTTGGCCCCGGCCGCGCAACCCGTTGCTCCACGGCACTCGCCGCTCACCCGCCGCGGCGCACGCGGCACGCCCGCCGCAGGCATGCACAGGCTTGACTGGAGGCTCTCGAGATGTCCGACACGCTGATCAGCGCACCCCAGCTCACCGCCCGGCTCGGCAAGCCCGGCCTGGTCGTCATCGACTGCCGTTTCGATCTGGGGCGACCCGGCTGGGGCGAGCAGGAATATGCCCGTGCCCGCATTGCGCAGGCGCGCTACGCGCACCTCGACCGCGACCTGTCCGGAGCGGTCTCGGCGACGACCGGCCGCCATCCGCTGCCCGACCCTGATCGGCTCGCCGAGCGGTTCGGCCAGTGGGGCATCGACGCGCACACGCTGGTGGTCGCCTACGACCAGGGGCCGGGCGCATTCGCGGCGCGGTTGTGGTGGCTGTTGCGTTGGCTCGGCCACTCGCGGGCCGCGGTGCTCGACGGCGGACTCGCCGCGTGGCAGGCGCAGCGGCTGGCGCTGGAGGAAGGCCCTCCCGGCGCCTCGACGAGCCGCCCCGCCCGATTCGAAGCGGCTGTCAACGAGCACATGGTGGTCCGCACGGCCGAGATCGAGCGCATGGTCAGCGAAGGCGCGCTCGCCCGCGGTGAGCGCGTGTTGGTCGATGCGCGCTCCGCCGAGCGCTTCGCCGGGCGCGACGAGCCGCTGGATCCGGTCGCCGGCCATGTGCCGGGAGCCTGCAATCACCCGTTCACGGACAATCTCAGCGCGGGACGGTTCCTTCCGGCCGCCGCGCTGCGTGCGCGTTTCGAGCCGCTGCTCGCGGGGAGGCCCGCCGAGACCGTGATCTGCATGTGCGGCTCGGGCGTGACGGCCTGCCATGACCTGCTCGCCCTGGAAGTGGCGGGCTTCAGCGGCGCGAGACTGTACGTCGGATCCTGGAGCGAGTGGATCCGCGACCCGCGCCGTCCCATCGTGTGCGAGCCGTAAGCCCCCGCGCGCGCGCCGGCTCGACTGCGCCACCCGCCTCACGGAAGACGCGGCGAAAAAATCGTCCGCAGGACTTTCACTGGCACGTGGTTTTGATATCTTCCGCGCCAGACCCCGGCGTCCCGAGCAACGAAATCCACCGAAGTGTCCGTAGACCCCAAGAACCTTCCGCCTCGACCGCTTGCCCCCGCCTCTGCGTGGCGGATCGAGGATTCCCTGGAGTTGTACCACGTCAACGCCTGGGGCAAGGGGTATTTCGGGATCAACGAGGCCGGCCACGTGGTGGTCCGCCCCGACACGCAGCCGGGACGCGACATCGATCTGTATGACGTGATCGAAGGGCTCGAGGCGCGCGACCTGACCACTCCGGTCGTGGTGCGGTTTTCCGACATCCTGGCGCACCGCCTGAAACATCTGCACGGGGCGTTCGCGCAGGCCATCGCCGAGAACGACTACCATGGCCGCTACGCCGCGGTGTTTCCCATCAAGGTGAACCAGCAGCGCCTGGTGGTCGAGGAGGTCTATCGCTACGGCGCGCAGTTCGGCTTCGGCCTCGAGGTCGGCTCCAAGCCCGAGCTGCTTGCCGTCATGGCGATGACCGAGAACGCCCCGGACCGCCTGATCGTCTGCAACGGCTTCAAGGACGACAGCTACATCGAAGCGGTGACGCTGGCGACCAAGCTCGGGCGGACCATCATACCGGTGGTGGAGAACTTCGACGAGCTCTCGCTCATCCTCAAGCACGCGGACCGCTACCACGTGCGGCCGCGGATCGGCGTGCGCGTGAAGCTCGTGACCGAGGGCTCGGGCAAGTGGCGTGACTCGACGGGCGAGAAATCAAAGTTCGGCCTGTTCATCACCGAGATCCTCGAGCTCTTTCAGGTCCTCAAGGCGCGCGACATGCTCGACTGCCTGCAGCTCGTGCACTGCCACCCGGGCAGCCAGCTGCAGGACATCCGCCGCGTGAAAGACGCCATCAACGAGCTGGCCCACGTCTATGCGGAACTGAAACTCATGGGCGCAGGACTGCAATACATCGACATCGGCGGTGGACTGGGCGTCGACTACGACGGCAGCGGCACGAACTTCTCTTCGTCGATGAACTACACGCTGAACGAATACGCGAGCGACGTCGTGTACCGGATCGCCAATGTATGCAACGCGCGCGACATCCCGCACCCGATGATCATCAGCGAGTCCGGCCGGGCGGTCGCCGCATACCACAGCGTGCTGGTGTTCGACGCGCTCGGTTCCTCGGCGCTCGACAAGTTTCAGGTGACCGGCCGCGAGGACCAGGACTACGACGGCCAGGAGGAGCTGCCGCAGCCGGTGCGCGACCTGTTCGAGGCGTTCCGCTCCGTCAGCCGACGGCGGCTGGTCGAGTGCTACCACGATGCGCTGACGGCACGCGACCAGGCAATGCAGATGTTCAACCTGGGACTGCTGTCGCTCGAGTGTCGGGGGCTCGCCGAGCGGCTGTTCTGGGCGACCTGCGCCAAGGTCCGCGATGTCTGTCGCCGGATCGAGCGCCAGCCCGAGGAGCTCGAGGGCCTGGAGTCCATCCTGTCGGATACCTATTTCTGCAATTTCTCGGTGTTCCAATCTCTGCCCGACAGCTGGGCCATCGATCAGCTCTTCCCGATCATGCCGATTCACCGGCTGAACGAACGCCCGTCGAGAACCGGGGTGCTGGCGGACATCACCTGCGACTCCGACGGCAAGATCGATCACTTCGTCTCGCTGCGCGACGACAAACGCACGCTGGAGCTGCACGAGCTCAGGGCCGGGGAGAAATACTACCTGGCGGCCTTCCTGGTCGGGGCGTACCAGGAAACCCTCGGAGATCTGCACAACCTGTTCGGGGACACCCATGTCGTGCACGTCAGGCGCCATGACGAGGGCGGCTGGTGGATCGAGGAAGTCGTCAAGGGAGACACCGCCAACCGGGTGCTGGAATATATGGAGTACGACGTGGCCGAGTTGTCTCCCGCCCTGAGCCGGGACTGCGAGCGGGCCATCCGCGACGGACGGATGAGCATCGCCGAAAGCCAGGTCCTCAAGCGCTTCTATGAAAACGAGCTCAACGGCTATGCGTACCTGGAGCCTGCGGCGAGCTAGAGCGTCCTGATGGGCGGCGCGCGCCGGCGTCGTGCTCCACCCCGGCCGCCCGTTGCAGTCATGCAACACTCGGCTCCGGGACTGGGTCCGGGACCCGGTCCGAGCGCAGCCTGTGTGTCCGCGAGACTGTTTGCTTCCCGCAAAAGCCGGGAGTAGCATGACGGCGTATCTTCGCAGTGGATTGATCACGTTTGCTTTTCCAGCCCCTTCGATACCCTCCCTTCACGCGTTCCCGAATGACCCCGCGGTACCCGCGGACGGGCGGCACCGTCCGTTGACCGCACTGCCAAGAGAGACCTCCGGATGACGACGATTTACGTAGGCAATCTGCCTTTCAACGCCACCGAGCAGGACGTCAAGGCGCTTTTCGAGCGTCACGGCAAGGTGGAATCGGTCAAACTCATCAACGACCGGGAAACCGGTAAGCCGCGCGGCTTCGGCTTTGTCGAGATGTCACCGGGCGAGGCTCAGGGGGCGATCCAGGCGCTGAACGGCTTTCAGATGAACGGTCGGGCCCTGCGGGTCAACGAAGCCCAGGAGCGCGCTCCGCGTCCCCGCTCCGGCGGCGGCCCGTACCGACGGTAAACGTGTTTCTGTGCCCGGCCGCGCTCAGTCCGCGGCCGGGCAGCCCGTCCGACTCACCGTCTCGGCGGTCTCCTCAGCCCGATGGCCTCTGGGGGTCGCGGATTACGAGACGTGTCGTGAGGCACTTTCCCCTCGATTCCAGAAACTCCGCCTGGGCGGGTTTTTTTTGGCGGTGAGCCCGTCCACAATGCCCCCCATGCGAGCCTCCCTGACCGTGACTGCGGCCGCCCTGGCCACCCTGGCCCTGCTCTCGGGCTGCGCCAGCGTACCGGGGCGACGGACGACGACCTCCCGCCTCGATGCGATCCTCGCCAGTCCCCGCACCCCGTCCGACCGCAGCCGTGACCGCTATCGCCATCCGGCACAGACCCTGCTGTTCTTCGGTATCCGGCCCCAGTCCCGGGTGCTCGAGGTCTGGCCGCATACGGGCTATTACACTCGGATCATCGCACCCTTGGTGCGGGGCCAGGGAAAGCTCTACGCTGGCGTGATCGCCCCCGGCGACAGTCCGTTTCTGGCAGCCCGCCTCAGCCGGTTCCGCGCCATGCTCGCCGCCCACCCGCATCTCTATGACCGTGTCCGGATCGTGACCTTCCCTCTCGACGGCGGCAATGTTCTGCCGCCCGGCTCGGTCGATCTGGCGCTGACGTTCCGTGATCTGCATGCCTGGATGGCGCTCGGTGTGGCCCGAAAGGCCTACGCCACCATTTACCGGGCGCTCGCCCCGGGCGGTGTGCTCGGCGTGGTCGACAACCGCGCGGACCCGTCGCGGCCGCAGGATCCGCGTGCCAGAAGCGGCTACGTGCGTCAGGACTATGCCATCAGGCTGATCGAATCCGTGGGTTTCCGCCTGATCGCCACCTCCGAGGTCAATGCCAATCCGCGCGACAGCCGCCATTACCCCGCGGGTGTCTGGACGCTGCCGCCGGTGTACCGGCTGGGTCGGATCGAGCACGAACGCTACGACGCCATCGGCGAGGCTGACCGCTTCACGCTCAAATTCATCAAACCCCGCGGCCCTTAGGCGCCCTGCCCGATCGAGCGCCCGCCGCGGGCGCCTACCACATTTCCTTCAGGCGCGCCCCCACGTCGAGCGCGGCCGACTCGCCACGCTCCTCATGTGACTCGCCACCGGGACCCGCGCCCGCGATCGCAACGGTTTCCAGTCGCTCGAGCACCGCGTCCGTGAGAAATCGGCTGCGCCCGCCGTACACGTGCGTATCCCCGTAGCGGTGCTGAGCCGTCACGTGAAATTTCAACGGTTCGATCAACATCAGGTCGTTGCGCGCCCGCGTCACCCCGACATAGAGCAACCGGCGTTCCTCCTCGATCAGCTCCGCTTGGCCGGTCGCGAACTCCGAGGGAAAGGTGCCGTCCACGAGGTTCAGCAGGTACACCGTGTCCCACTCCATCCCTTTGGCGGAATGAATGGTCGAGAGCACCAGGTAGTCCTCGTCGAGCGAGGGCCTGCCGGCCCGATCGCTGGTCGCCGCGGGCGGGTCGAGCGTGAGATCGGTCAGGAATCGCTCCCGGGACGGGTACTGGCCGGAGAGCAGCTCGAGCTGCTCGAGATCACCGAGGCGGCTCTGGTAGCGCTCGTACAGACGCTCGAGATGCGGCCGGTACCACTGGCGCGCGAGACGCACCTGATCCGTCCACGGGTGGCGCGGATCGGCGAGCGAGCACATCAGCTCCGTGAAGCGCGGCCAGTCCTCGGCCGAGGCGGCCGGCGGCCTGAAGCGGCGGAGCGCCTCGAACGAGCGGGCATGCGCCTCGAAATGCTCGAGCACGCGGCGGGCGTTGGCCGGCCCCAGGCCGGGCAGCAGCTGCACAGTCCGGAACGCGGCGAGCGCATTGCGCGGATTGTCCGCCCAGCGCAGGATCCCGAGCAGGTCCTTGACGTGGCCGGCATCGAGGAAGCGCAGGCCGCCGTATTTGACGAAGGGAATGCCACGCCGCCCGAGCTCGATCTCGAGCAGGTCGCTGTGGCTCGAGGAGCGGAACAGCACCGCCTGGCGCCGCAGCGGGACGTTGGCTTCACGGTGCCGCAGAATCTCCCCGCTCACATACTCGGCCTGGGTCTGCAGGTCGATGACCGTCACGAGCCGCGGCCGCGCGCCCTCGCCGCGTGCGGCGCGCAGCTCCTTGCGATATTGTCGGGGCGCCTCGGCCATCAGCGCATTGGCGACATCCAGCACCCGCTGCGTGCAGCGGTAGTTGCGGGTCAGGGTGATCACTTCGGCGCGCGGCACGTAGCGGTCGGGGAACCCGAGGATGTTCCCGACCGCCGCGGCGCGGAACGAGTAGATGGCCTGCGCGTCGTCGCCGACCACCGCGACGCCGGCGCCGTCGGGCTTCAGGGCGTGCAGAATTTCCGCCTGCAGGCTGTTGGTATCCTGGTACTCGTCGACCAGCACGTGATCGAAGCGCGCGCCCACCCGCGCCGCGAGCGCCGGCTCGCTGAGCATGATGTGCCAGTACAGCAGCAGGTCATCGTAGTCGAGAAGGCTGTCGCGCCCCTTGCGCTCGACATACGCCCGGAACAGCCGCGTCAGGTCCTCCTGCCATTGGGCACACCAGGGGAAAGCGCTCTCCAGACACTCTTTGAGCGGGCGCTGCGTGTTGATGCGGTGCGAGTAGATCTGCAGGCAGGTATCCTTGCGCGGGAAACGCCGCTCCTTGCCGCTCAGATCGAGCTCCTGGCGCAGCACATCGAGCAGATCGGCCGCATCGGCACGGTCCAGCACGCTGAACTGCGGATCGAGCCGCAGTTCGCGCGCATGCTGGCGCAGCAACCGGCTGCCGACCGAGTGGAAGGTGCCCACCCAGCTCATGCGCTGCGCGATGTCCTGACCGGCCCCGCAGTCCGCCCCCAGCGCGGTGCGGACCAACTCGTGGGCGCGCCGGCGCAGCTCGGCCGCGGCGCGCCGCGTGAAGGTCAGCATCAGGATGCGCGCCGGATCGACCCCGTGAATCACCAGGTGCGCCACCCGGTGCGCGAGCGTATCGGTCTTGCCGGTCCCGGCGCCCGCCACGATCAGCAGCGGTCCGGAGCGAAAGCGCTTGCCCGGAAGCGCCTCGCCGTAGACCGCCGCGCGCCGCTGCGCGTCGTTGAGCCGGGCCAGGTGGGAAACGATGGACATGAGCGCCGAATATACGGAATGCCTCCACCGACTGTCACCGGGAAGTCTCGTCCGTCCAGTTGAGGGAGCCGCCGCTTACTGGATGCAGGGATCTCAACATGGGCGGTCCGCACATCGGGCACGGCGAGCGCGTGTGGGCGGCTCGCGCGCCCAAACAGCCGGTGCTACGCTCCAGCCATGAAACCACGGCGGCAGACGGTTCACTACAGCGGGCGGGTCGTCTCGCTCACCACCGACGAAGTCGTCCTGCCCAATGGGCATGTCGCGGCGCTGGAAGTCGTCCATCATCCCGGGGGCGCGGTGGTGGTGGCCCTCGACGACGAGGCGCGGGTCTGCCTGCTGCGCCAGTATCGCTACGTGGCGGGCGGATGGCTGTGGGAGCTGCCGGCCGGCAAGCTCGAGCCCGACGAGCCGCCGCTCGTGACCGCACAGCGGGAACTGACGGAGGAAGCCGGCGTTCATGCGCGCCAATGGCGCAGCCTCGGCACGTATCTCAGCTCGCCTGGGGTGTTCACGGAAGTGCTGCACCTCTTTCTGGCGACGGGGCTGACGCCGGCGGCCACCGCGCACGAGCAGGCGGAAGTGATCGAGGTGCACTGGCTGCCCTTGAGGCAGGCGTACGAGTGGGCCGTCAGCGGGGAGATCCGCGACGGCAAGACCGCCATCGGACTGGTGCGCGCGCGGCACGTGCTCGACGACGCAGGGCGTCCTTAGCTCATCGAGTCGATGTGCGCCAGCTTGCGCGTGCCGGAAAGACGGTAGAAGCGGCGCAGGCGTGCCAGGACCTCCTGCTCGGCGCCGATGCGGGCGCTGCGCAAATCGCGCTCGAGCCTGCGGCAGAACTTCCCGGCATAGCCGCTCGCCCGCCGGTACAGCGCCTCGCGTCCATCGGCGAGGCGAGGATCGATCCGGGCATGCTCGAACAGCAGCCGGTGCAGCTCCGCCGGGAAACGCCGGGGGGACTGGCGCTGCATCAGCCAGTAGCTGACCACGTACTTGTCCACCTCGGCCTGCATCTCCAGCTCCAGGAGCGAGACCGGCCGATCGTGGTCGGCATGCCAGGCGACACAGAGGAAGTGGCTCACTCCCTCGAGTGCCGCCCAGCAATCGGACACATTGCCCCCGTGCAGACGCTGTGTGGGATCCTCGCGCGCGAGTCTGTCGATCAGCGCCGGATCGAGATACAGGGACACGCCCATCGCGGGCGGTGCGGCCTGCGCCACCGCCTGCGCCTCGCCGGGCGGCTCGGCCACGATCAGATCCTCCTCGCAGCGGCGATGACGGACCTCCGACGGCAGACGGGCGCGATCGGTCACCAGAAAGTCATAGACGTCATAGTCGACGCCGACGTCATAAATACCGCCGAGGAGCGTCTGCAACCGCGAGAGGATCATGCAGGCGCCGCCGGCACTCAGTGCGGCCGCGATCCGGCAGCGGCCGGCACCGGCTTGATGCCGAGCCGCTGAAGCAGGCGAAAGCTGCGACGGCTGCCGGTTTTCAGCCACAGATCGTACAGCCTGAGGATGTCCTTGTCGGTATGGATGTAGGCGCTCTCGCTGAGCTCGTTGAGCGCATCGACCAGGACCTGGAATTTCTCGGCGAGCTCGGCGAACACCAGCGCGAGCGCCTTGCGTCCGCGGCGGGCGTTCACATCGCCCGAGAGCGCCGCGGCCAGTGTGCCGTAGGCGCGGCCGCCCATCGCGATGTGATAGTCAATGTCGATGAGCTTGCGCGCAAAGCCCTGCGCGAAGAAACCGGCGACGAACAGCGACACGTCGCCGAGGCGCTGCAGGCCGCGGTTGCGCTGATCGTGCGTGCCCGCCTCCATCGCCTCCGACAGCAGCAGCACCAGCGGCCGCAGGCGCAGTCCCTCGCCCGTGGCATCGAACAGCGCCTCCGAGCGGGCGAACAGGGTCAGCAGGTTCACCACGTAGTGCTCTGTCTCGCCCTCCACCGCGAGGTGCTGGTTCACCAGCGCCGCGTGCAGCGCATCCTTGAAATACTCCTTCAGGCTCGCGACCGGCTGGACTCTGGCTTCACGCATACCTCGAGGACCTCACGCTCGCCACGGTCGTTCCATTGAACGGCATCAGCGGCACAAAGTGAACCCCCGCGGTTGTGACACGCATCGAAAAGCCGCGCAGCGCAGCCGGCCAGGTCATGGCCGACGCTGGCAGCCCCGCAACTGGAGTGCTGACATCCGCGGCGTGAAAGCCGCTACCGCCACTTGGCGCGATAGGACAGGCCGAGCGCCATCAGCCGCTCGAGCAGCTCCGGGTAGGCGATGCCGGCGGCGAGCGCCGATTCGGCGAAGTCCTCGGACGCCGCGAGGTTGGGGTTGGCATTCGCCTCGAGCGCATACACCCGCCCATCGGCGGTCGTGCGGAAATCCATGCGCGCATAGCCCGAGAGCCCGAGCACCTGATAGATGCGGCGCGAGAGTCTGTCGAGCTGCGCGAGCACTCCGGGCGCCAGGTCGGCCGCGGCGCGCGTGATGATCCCGTATTTCTCCCTGTAGCTCTTGTCCCATTTCACCTTGCGGGTGGCGATGGCGGCGAGAGAGTCGGGCATGGTGCCGAAGACCATTTCCCAGACCGGCAGACGCCGCAGGCGGCGGTTACCCATGACGCCGACATACAGCTCGCGGCCCTCGATGAACTCCTCGACCAGCGCGTCCGAGCCGATCTGCTCGTGCATGAAGGCGACCCGCTCCTTCAGCCGCGCGGCATCCTCCACGACCGATGCCTGGGCGATGCCGAGCGAGGCGTCCTCGGTCGCCGACTTGACGAACAACGGGAAACGCAGCCTGCCCGGCACCTGGATCCGTCTGCCGCGGCGGATGACCGCGAAACGCGGCGTCGGAATCCGATGAAAGGCGAGCAGCTGCTTGCTGAGCGGCTTGTCGCGCGAGAGCAGCAGTCCGCGCGGATTGCAGCCGGTGTAGGGCTGGCGCAGCAGCTCCAGGTAAGCGACCACGTGCTGGTCGTAGGTGACGATGCCGTTGAACTCCTCGAGCAGGTTGAAGACGATGTCGGGCTGCCACTCGCCGATGGCGAGGCGCATTTCCGTAAGGCTGTCCAGCACGCCGATACAGCGCACGTCGTGACCGCTCTGGCGCAGGGCGGTGGTGACATCGTATTCGGTCCGCCACTCCTCGATTTCCTTGTCCGTGTGGCCTGCGAGCGACTGCGGCGGCACCAGGCTCGAGTGCATCACGACCAGCGTGCGCAGTTTTTTCATAACGACAGATGCGGAGTCTCACCCTGAGAGTACAGATCCGCGAGCCGCTCGAGCAGCCAGCGGCAGTTGCGCACCGCGTCACGGCGATCGCCACGGACGTAAAGCTTCAATGTATCACTGCGCTCGATCAGCATCAGCATGATCTGCTGCACACTATAGCGCGCCAGGCCAAGCTCGCGCGACACCGAATCGATCAGGGCCTTCTGATGGGTGCGCAGCAGCGTCGCGGCGCGCATCGCGGTCCGGCGCGGGCGTTGGGCGCTGAACAGCCATTGCAACAGCGCATCGGCCAGCCCGCGCCGATAGCGCCGGTAGCGCGCCAGCTTGCCCCGGTAGTACTGGCCCAGGGTTCGCGTGTTGGAATCGAGCGGCTCGATCCGCACGCGGTTGCGCACCAGCGGTGCCCGGCCGCGCACTTCGTTCATCAACTCATCGACCGCCTGCAGCTTGCGGAAGGCGGGCCAATCGGCGTAGCTCTTGCGCCATCCCGAGCGCGGCGCGAGCCACACGGCGAATGTCTCGGCGAAATCCTCGGTGGGATGCGCCTGGGCGTACCACTCGCCGAGGTGATGCACGTAGCGCCGGCTGCCGGGACGGGCCTTGTACCGGGCCGGATACTGCAGCGAGGCCGGACCAAACACCTCGCGCCACTGCTTGCGCCGGCGCAGTCGATAGGCGTTGTCGAGGGCATGCCCGGCCTCGTGACGCAGGATGCGCGCGAACTCGCGGGCGTTGCCGCCCTCGGCCTGGCGCATGATGTGCCGCTCGAGCCGCGTCAGCCGCGGATGAGCCAGGTAGAAGGGAATGGCGATGCCCGGCACGCCATCCGGGGTGAACCATTCTTCCGACAGCCAGACGTGCGGCCGGAAGCGGATGTCGCGCGCCTGCAGCTCGCGGTACAGGCGCTCGACGCCGCGCCGGATGTTGGATCGGCGCAGGGTCAGGTCGAGGTCGCGGAAGCGCAGCTTCAGCAGCTCCTCGTCGGAGAGGCGGGCCCACGAAAACGCTCGCCGGGCCGGACGGCGGGTTGGTGCGGTCATTGGTCTCGAAGCCCCTGGTGGATGCCCCGGGGCGCGCCCGGATGAGCTTATCAGCGTCGCCGCGGCGGGTTCAGCCCATCTGCGTCAGGGCGTGAGTGAGCAGCCGGTCGGCATAGCTTTCGATCAGCGGCCGGCGCAGCAGCCGCTCCCGCCAGGGGGCGGGGATGGCTGCCGCTCCGTACCAGGCCCCGGCGAGCTGACCGCAAACAGCCGAGGTGACGTCCGAGTCTGCTCCCAGGTTGGCCGCATGCAGTACCGCCTCGCGGAAGCTGTTGGTTGCCGCAAACGCCTCGATGGCACCCGAGAGCGACTGGCCGACCCCGTGGCCGGCGCCCCGGTGCGGCAGCCGGGTTGACGCTTCGGCCAGGATCCCGGCCTTGGTCCGACCCGACAGCGCGAGCAACAGCAGCTGCGCCAGATCGCGGCAGGCCTGGAGCACCGTGCCCGACTGGCAGGTGCTCCGGGCCGCTTCGCCCGCCATGCGCACCGCCTCTTCGGGTGAGGCGAAAAAGCACATCGCGACCGGCGCCACCCGGGACAGCGGCTCCGGGTCGCGCCGCTTTGGATCGTGTGAGCCCGCGAAAGGCTGGCGCCGCCATTGGGCCGCGGCCAGAGCCTGGGCCGTATGCACGGTGATGCCGAGACACCGACCCGTGGCCGACAGGTATCCGTCCCGCTGCCAGCGCCGATAACGTTCCATCTGGTCTGCCGGGTCGAAACCGCCGCACTCGAGCAGGCTGTCGGCCAGACACAGCGCCATCGCGGTATCGTCGCTCCAGCCTCCGGGAGGCAGGTTGAACGGGCCCCCGCCGATCAGATCTCCCACCGGCGGGAAGGTGCCGGGGCGGCGCATCTGCGTCGGTGCGGCGATGGCGTCCCCGACGGCAAGGCCGAGGAGCGCGCCGTGGAATCGTTCCCGCAGCGCCTGTGCCGCCCTGAGCGTGACGGGATCGAGCAGAGGATCGGCGGCTGCCGCAGGCGCCTGCGGTGCCGCGGTGCCAGCCTCCGCCGGGATGGCAGGATCGGCCTGCTGCGCGCGAGGCTGCCACTGCCGGATGTAGTCGGTCTGGGCCCGGGTCTCGGGAATGACGGGCCAGTCCCGCGAGCGTCCGGACTGCATCCAGAGGCGGTTGATCGTTTCGAGCGCCTGATCGCCCCCGCACCCTTCGGCGAGGAAGCAACCGACCACCATCGCGGTCCGGCCGATACCGGCACGGCAATGAACATAGACCGGCTTGCGCTCGCGCAGCGCATCGCGCAGGCAATCGAGAATCTCGAGCATGTGTTCCCGGCGCCCGGGCAGGCCGTGATCCGGGATCGGTTTGCGCTGGTACTCGATGTGCAGCGGCAGCGCTTCGTCGTACGGGTCGATCTCCGCGGGCTCGGTCAGGTCGAGGAAACACTCGATACCCGCACCGAGCAGCAGCCCGAGGCGTTCGCGGGTAGCCTCGGGGGTGGGACCGGCCGGGTGCTCGCCGGCGAGCACCCGGCCGGGCAGGACCCAGTAGGAGTGCGGAAGGGGAACGGGCGCGCTCGCGCTCATCGGTCAGCCGGCCAGCACCCGCGGGCGGTCTTCTTCGTCGCTCGACATGCCGCAGACCCGGCGGGCGTCGAGACCGGCGAAGTCAAAGTGGCGCGGATCGGCGAGCGTCCCGGGCTCGAGGTGACGCAGCGCCGAGAAAATGCTTTCGGTCCGGCCGGGCCACTCACGCTCCCATTCCGCGAGCATGCGCTTGACCGCCCGGCGCTGCAGGTGCTCCTGTGAGCCGCAGAGCCTGCAGGGAATGAGCGGGAAGCCGCGGCCGCGCGCGTAGCGCTCGATATCCCGCTCGGCCACGTAGGCGAGCGGGCGGATCACGACGTGACGGCCGTCCTCGGACAGCAGCTTCGGGGCCATCGCCTTCAGCCGGCCACCGAAGAACAGATTGAGAAACAACGTCTCGACGATGTCGTCGCGATGATGACCGAGGGCGATCTTGGTGACGCCGTGGTCCGCGGCGAAGCGATACAACGCGCCGCGCCGCAATCGTGAGCACAGGCCACACATCGTGCGGCCTTCCGGCACCACCCGCTTGACCACCCCGTAGGTGTCCTGCTCGATGATGTGGAAGGGCACGCCGAGACCGGCCAGGTACCCGGGCAGCACGTGCGCCGGGAAGCCCGGCTGCTTCTGATCGAGATTGACGGCCAGGAGCTCGAAATCGACCGGCGCGCTGCGCTGCAGCGACAGCAGGATATCGAGCAAGGTGTAGGAGTCCTTCCCTCCGGACAGGCACACCATCACGCGGTCACCTGAGGCGATCATCCGGAAGTCCCCGATCGCCTTGCCGACCTCGCCCCGCAGCCGGGCCTGCAGGCGCGTGAGCGTCCGCGACTGTGTAGCGCCCCGTCCCATCTAAGCTGCCTCGCTCGCCGCGGTTTCCAGGTACTTGGTCTCGACGTAACGGATGAAAGCGGCCGCCGACAGGGGTTTGCCGGTCGCCTCGCGCAACAGGTCCTGTACCGGCACCTTGGCCCCGAGCCCGTGCACGTGCGTGCGCAGCCAGGCGAGCAGCCCGCCGAACTCGCCGTGCGCGAGCTGCTCGTCGAGGGCCGGCACATCGTTACGCAGGCTCTCGTAGAGCTGCGCGGCGATCACCGCGCCGAGCGCATAGGAAGGGAAATAGCCGAACGAGCCGACCGCCCAGTGGACATCCTGCAGACAGCCCTCGGTATCGCCGCCCGGGCGGATGCCGAGCCGCTCTTCCATGCCCTCGTTCCAGGCCGCGGGCAGATCACGCACCGCCAGATCGCCATTCAGCAGCTGCTTCTCCAGCTCGTACCGCAGCATGATGTGCAGCGGGTAAGTCAGTTCGTCGGCGTCCACGCGGATCAGGCCCCGCTGCACGCGGGTCAGGTGGGCGTAGAGGTTCTCCACGTCCCACGCTGGACCGCTGACGCCAAAATGCTTCACGAGCAGGGGCTGCACGTAGTGCACGAATGGCCGGCTGCGGCAGACGATCATCTCGACCAGCAGCGACTGGCTCTCTTCCAGCGCCATGCCACGGTCGCGCCCGACGGGCTGGTCGCACCAGTCCTGCGGCAGGCCCAGGTCATACATGGCATGACCGGTCTCGTGCAGCGCCCCGAGCAGCCCGGTGAATGGATCGTTGGGGTCGAGGCGCGTGGTGACCCGCATGTCCCCCGGCACGCCCTCGGTAAACGGATGCGCGCTCTCATCCAGCCGGCCCCGGTCGAAGGGGAAGCCGATCTGCTTCATGACCTCGACGATGAGCGAGCGCTGCCGGGCGAACGGAAATTTCCCGCTGAGCGCCTGCGGTGGCCGGTTCTGCTGCACGGCGATGGCCTCGCGGATCAGCGAGGGCAGACGCCGCGAGAGCGCTTTGACCAGCGCATCGATGTCGGCGGTCGCGATGCCCGGGCTGAACTCGTCGACCAGGGCATCATACGGCGCGAGATTCAGCGCCTGGCCGAGCAGCGCCGCCTTGTCGCGCACCAGGTGAACCACCTCGGTGAGCAGCGGCGCGAACAGCTCGAAACGGCCCTGCGCGCGCGCCTC